>JAHDGT010000184.1 GCA_020631675.1 Bacteroidota bacterium | reverse complement strand
ATTCACTTACATGGGAATCCACTTCAGCGGATTCCCTGGGTTGGAATACAGCTAAACTGAATGAGTTGATCGAGTATGTAGAGGAGAAAAACACCAGTGGGTTCATGATCCTGAAAGATGGCAAGATCGTAGTGGAGGAATACTTCAATGATTACGGACTCAATGACAAGCTCTCTTGGTTTTCCGCGGATAAGAGTCTGACCGCTGCGATAATGGGCGTAGCGTCCAAAAATGCTTTGGTGGATTTTAATGAACGCACCTCCACTTATTTAGGGGATAATTGGTCTTCTTTAACCGCTGAGCAAGAAGAGAAAATCCAGGTGTGGCACCACATGACCATGACTTCTGGTTTGTATAGTAATCCGGATAATTTTATTGATTGGATCTGTACGGATCCTAGCTGCTTAACTTATGTGGCTGATGCGGGTACGGTCTGGGCTTATCACCAAGCGGCTTTCACTTTGAATCAAGAAATATTAAGCAGCTCGACAGGAGTAGATTTTAAAGATTATAGTGAGCAAGCCTTATTCTCGAAAATAGGCATGATCGGGCATTGGGATGAGTTGTTCGATACCCGTGTGTTCAATAGTACGGTACGCAGTATGGCTCGTTTCGGACTATTAGCGTTGAATGAGGGTATTTGGAATGAGGACACTTTATACACTCAAGCCTATCATGAGGAAATGACCAATAGTTCTCAGGATCTTAATCTGGCTTATGGTTATTTGTGGTGGCTGAATGGTAAGGAAAGCTTTACGCTATTGGATGAGAATTTGACGCAAGGCTGGTTAGTACCTAACGCGCCTGCTGATATGTATGCTGCTTTAGGCTTGAACGACCAAAAATGTTATGTGGTACCCAGTGAAAACCTGGTAGTGGTACGCATGGGCACATCAGCAGATGAAAGCAGCTTGAATGCGACCAGCTTTGATGCTGGGATCTGGGATTATTTGAATGAGATATTGCCCTAAGGCATTGATCTTAGGTAGAGCAAATTCATGAATTTGCTCTACAGCGGTTTGCTGTTAAAGTTATAGAACGGAACCATTTAGCTATAAATCAGGTATAGGTATTGTGACAAGCACAGAAATTTTCAATTTCTTCATTTTATGTTTGGTGTTGTGCAGTTTAATGCTGTATCTTTGCGCCCACATTTTGCGGGTGTGGTGGAATTGGTAGACACGCTAGATTTAGGATCTAGTGCCCTTGGGCGTGTGGGTTCGAGTCCCTCCACCCGCACTTATTTTGTACCAGATGCGTACATGGAAGAGCCCTTGAGGCTCTTTCTTTCTTTGGGCTTGTTCCTAAGTAGATACAGCCTTTCTATTTTCGCTTATGCAAGCTTATCCTAGTAGCTTGTTAGCGTATCACTTTTAAGTAGTTCATATCGTGAGCGTTGAAACAGCAAACATTGTACGAGAGGAATTAGGACAGGGCGTCTTTTCTATAAAGATGACGCTTACACCTGATAGTTATGAAGCCGATTTCAAGAAAGAACTAAAAAAGATCGCTAAGCAGATCGACATTAAAGGTTTCCGTAAAGGTATGGTACCACCCGCTTTGGTACGTAAACTACACGGTAAGTCGGTTCTTTTTGATATGCTGATGGAGCGAGTGAATAAAGAACTGAATACTTATTTAGAAGAGAATAGTATTGAGATGATCGCTCAACCTCTTCCTATGGAAACAGGTGATCAGATCAATCTTGACCCGAAAAATTTACAAGAGCAGGTATTCGCCTTTAAAATCGCCGAACGTCCGGTCTTTGATATTCCTTTGGCGGATGGTAAGGGCAGTGTGACCCGTTACAATATCGCTGTTGAGGGGGAAATGGTAGACGAGGAATTAGCCAGCATGCGCAAGCAGATGGGTGAAGTTTCTAAGCCTGAAGAGATCTCTATTGATGATTCCGGTGAATTTTTGTTCGAACAATTGACTCGCAATACCGTAGTTGAAGATGGTGTTAGCCATGCGACTTGGTTACCAGCGAATGCTTTTAAAGAGGGAGAGGACCGTGATGCGATCTTAGCATTAAAAGTGGGTGAATCTGCCGTTGTTAAAGACATTTTCAAAGCTATTGATCGCGAAGAAGAGAGCATATTAAAGTTCGTTCTGGACTATCAAGCGCCTGAAGTGGCTGAAGGAGAAAAAGCCCCTAAACCACCAAAGCGTTTCAAAGTAACTTTGAATGAAGTGAACCGAGTTACGCCTGCTGAATTGAATGAGGAATTCTTTAAAAAGGTACTCGGAGAGGAAACCGAAGTGAAAGATGAAGCTGGCTTACGCGAACAGTTGGAAATGGACTTAGGTGATGTCTTATCCGGTCATAGTGACGCTCGTTTGAAGTACGATATGGAGATGGCATTGATCAATGGTACGAAGATCGATTTGCCTGAAGATTTCTTAAAGGAATACATCCAGTCTCAGCAAGAGGCTAAATCTTTAGAGGGAGAAGAGTTTGAAAAAGAATTCGAGGGCTTCTTGAAGGGTTTCCGTTGGACGATGATCCAGCGAAATTTGATGGAGCGTTTTGAGATTGAAAACACGAAAGCCGAATTGGTGAACTTCGCAGCTGGACGTTTAGCACAGCAATTCGCTCAATATGGTGGCGGTATGAATAATCCGGAGTTCTTGAAAGGTTTCGCAGAAAAACAATTGGAAGAGGACGAACAATACCGCAATCGTACTTTTGACGAATTGGTGAGCTTCAAGATCTTTGAAAAGATGAAGGAAGATGTATCCATCAAACAAAAGGATATTTCTTTTGAAGACTTCAAGAAATTAGAAGTAAAGTAAAGTAAAGTAAGGCAAGACGAATTGTCGTTTTTATAGCTGAATAAGAAAAAGCCCGCTTCGAAATGAAAATCGAAGCGGGCTTTTTTTGTCAGTTCATGACAAGAAAAAGTGATTTATTGCGTCAAATCGTCGCACACATTAATAAACAATGGCATGTTCGCTGTCATTTCAGCCGTATATTTCCGATGGCACGGTATTTCCAGTTTATTTTATTGTAAAACCTGAACAGGGCTACTTTTTTTACACAAAAGAGCTATGTTTGGGCTGATTTTTCCCTGAAAGGGAACTGTTTTGGTTAGACGATTTTGGCTGAAAAACACCTAACCCAATTCGTTTCCCTGAAAAATAGCAATATGAATTACAGAGATGAATTTCGTAAGTATGCCGTTAAGCACCATGGCTTTGGTGGGATACATGTAGACAAATACATGGAGGTAAACGCGCAAGGTGCATCTATGATGCCAACGGGTATGACACCTTATATCATTGAAGAGCGCAAAATGAATGTGGCGATCATGGACGTTTACTCTCGTTTGATGATGGATCGTATCATTTTCTTCGGTGTGCCTGTAACGGATCAAACAGCTGGTATCGTTCAGGCGCAGTTATTATTCATGGAGTCTACTGACCCTACTAGTGACATTAGCATTTACATCAATAGTCCGGGTGGTTCTGTAACCGCTGGTTTGGGCATCTATGATACCATGCAGTATGTTAATCCTGATGTAGCTACCATTTGTGTAGGTATGGCTGCTTCTATGGGTGCTGTATTATTGAGTGCGGGTACAAAAGGTAAGCGTACATGTTTGAAGCACAGTAGAGTGATGATCCACCAGCCATTAGGTGGCGCACAAGGTCAGGCAAGTGACATCGAGATCTCTTACCGCTTGATCAAACAGATGCAGAAAGAGCTGTATGATATTTTAGCACACCATACTGGTCAGCCGTATGAGAAGATCGAAGCGGATTGTGATCGTGACCACTGGTTACGCGCCCCGGAAGCTAAAGAATATGGTTTAGTGGACGAAGTTTTAGACCGTACGCCTAAATAGTAGGCACAGACAAACTAATTCTTTTACGGGCGTAAATAGGTATTTAATTATCTGTTTACGCCTGTTTTTTACCCTATATTTGTGCTTTGTTATCGGGAGATAGTTTAAAGTTGGTTGAACAACCTACTCATTAAGACCTGAAAGTAGTATCTCTTTTCACGGTCAAAATCATTGCCTTTATGAAATGTTCTTTCTGCGGAAAGCCAAAAGAAGAAACACTGATGTTGATATCAGGTATTGATGGATACATCTGTGAAACTTGCGTGGAACAAGCCAATCAAATTTTACAAGACGAACTTTATTCTCAAAGGGATGAGTTTGAATTTGAAATGCCTAATCGTTTAAAACCTAAGGCGATAAAGGAATTCTTAGATACTTATGTGATCGGTCAAGAAGCAGCGAAAAAAGTAATGTCTGTTGCGGTTTACAATCACTATAAGCGTTTGAATCAAACGGTGAAAGATGATGAGGTAGAGATCGAGAAGTCGAACATTTTAATGGTAGGTAGAACAGGTACTGGTAAAACCTTGATCGCCCGCACCATTGCGCGTTTCTTGAATGTACCTTTTACCATTGTTGATGCCACGGTATTCACGGAAGCAGGCTATGTAGGTGAAGATGTGGAAAGCATTCTAAGCCGTTTATTACAAGTTTGCAATTACGATGTTGAGGCAGCCGAAAAAGGCATCATCTATATTGACGAGATCGATAAGGTGGCTCGTAAAGGAGATAACCCATCTATAACAAGAGATGTTTCTGGTGAAGGCGTTCAGCAATCTATGTTGAAACTATTGGAAGGTTCTGAGGTAATGGTTCCGCCACAGGGCGGACGTAAGCATCCGGAACAAACGATGGTTAAGATCCGTACCAACAACATCCTATTCATTTGTGGAGGTGCTTTCTCTGGTATTGAAAATGCGATCGCCAGACGTGTGCAAACGCAAGTAGTTGGTTTTAAAGCTGCGGGTAAATCTAATATAGACAAGGAAGAATTACTGAAGTATGTCAGTCCGCAAGACTTAAAAACTTTCGGACTAATACCTGAGTTGATCGGTCGCTTACCCGCCTTAACGCACTTAGAGCCGCTTGATAGAGATGCTTTGCGTGCGATACTCACAGAGCCGAAAAATGCATTAACGAAACAATACAAGAAGCTCTTTGATATGGAGGGCATTCAGCTGAACTTCACAGAAGGTGCATTGGATTACATTGTTGATAAAGCAGTGGAATTCAAATTAGGCGCTCGTGGTTTACGTTCTATTTGTGAAGCCGTAATGACTGATGCGATGTTCGAGATGCCTTCTCAAGATGGTGTCACTTCATTTGTGATCGATGAGGATTATGTGTCCAATAAGCTGAACAATGATAAGACGCGCACTTTGAAGATGGCTAGTTAAAACTAGTTTAGTTATCTTTTTATCGTGGATGATAGGCTACTAATTTTGCTTATTCAGACATGAGATTTGAGACTCGAGACATGAGTTATCAAATACAAAAAGCCCAGTAGATTTCTCTACTGGGCTTTTTGTATTTGATCTTTTTAGCCTGTTCATTTACTGCACTATGAACGACTTACTCTTCTTGAAATCATCTGTTTCTAAGCTGAAATAGTAAATGCCCTTGGCATAGTCTTGTAATTGCCACTGTAGCTGCTGTGCTCCAGCTTGTAAATCGTAAGATTGCTTAGCTACTAATCGACCAATTTCATCATAGATACTTAGCGTAGTTCTCTTGGCTTTTTTCAGCTCAAATTTAATATTCAATATACCAGCGGGAGCTAATGGATTCGGGTAATGTTGGATTGAAGAAATCACATCTGGTTTTTGTTCTACCCCAGGTAGCGGATCGGCAGGGGTATTGGCCGTGAATACACCATTACCATGTGTACCTACAACGATCAGATCATCGGTCATTCTACTTTCAATCATTTCAACCACTGTAGTACCAATCGCATCTAAACCCACTGGAGACCATTCTGTATCTTCTCCATTGATCTCTCCTGTAGCATATAAACCTACACTAGTTCCTAAATAGTAAGCTGTACTGTCTTCACTAACAGGCAATACATTGATCCAGCGTAGAGAAGGTCCATTACCTCCACCATTAGAAAACTGTTCTAGATTACCTGCGCACTTCTCCCAGCTTTCTCCTGCATCTGTTGACCGATAGAGGCTATAGATTTCATAGTTGGAGTATACGACAAATACTTCATCTCCATCAACAGGATTTACACCCATACAACTAACGAAACCTCCAATTGGTAAAGTCGTTGTTGTAATATCCGTAACCACTGGGTCAAAGCCATTGGCATCATCCATACGATACACTTTGCCTCCTCCTGCGAATAACTGGGAGTTAGCTTTACCCGTACCAATGTATACCCTATGTGATGGGTTTTGGTGCGTTGTATTTACAGCGGTGATGATGGTATTCGGCTCTTCATGTATTGTTGTTTGTACCCAGTTTAAGCCTGTAGAATCAAAGGTGTTCGCGAATGGAATGATATCTATATTCACATTCGCCCAGATGTCATTATTATTAGGCACATAGAGCACATTGTTGTCTGTTGGATCCATAGCGATCGGATTGATGAACATATAGCCATCGGGATCCGCATCGGCAGGGTCTATGCGTTGATATTCCGACAAGAATCCTTCCGCATCTACTTTGACCTTTACAATTTTACCTCCGTTGATACTCATGATCATATACTCTCTATGCGAAGGAATAGCGCAAAAAGAGCCGTCATAGTTAAACGGCATCACCCAAGGGTCATCAGGACTACTCGTATCCACCAATCGAGTTCCATTATCTTGTAAACCACCGATCACTACATTGTCCGTGCCTTGCCAGTCGATCGCCACCGTGTAAAACTGTGTCGTCACATAACCATAATTCAGATTTTCCCACTCTATCACCTCATTATAGATGTTTTGTACACGGGTAATCCCCCCATCGTGGTAAGAGTACAAGATGTCAGGATTATTGGGATCAAAGGTCACTCCATGCTGATCTGGATGGTGGTTCGGATATAACTCGAATAAAGGAAGGTCAGTCGTCTCTCCATAGCCACCAATGAAGGTGGTATTATCCATGCTGGTGAAACCATCTGTAGAGCGATAGAGGTTCGTACCTCCAATGATCACCACATTAGGGTCATCTGGCTTCACTTCAACTAGAAGGTCATACCCTCCTTGACAGTTAAAATCGTCAAAGCGATACGGGCCGATAGGAAGGTTATCACTTAAGTCGGTCCACTCTTCACTTTCTCCATTATATTTCCAGAAGCTATTCCGTTCTGGCTCATATAAAAAGTTAGTGGTCTCTTTTCCACTATTGGGCGTTACGCCTAAGAAGTAAGCTTGATCCGGAAAGTTGCGGTCAATACCGATCACAATACGATCCCAAACATCACCCAAGCCTTCTGGTTGAATCTCCGTCCAGTTCAAGCCATCCTCAGAACGCCAGATACCCGCATCTTGCCCTTCGCTACTCATAGTAGCATAAACAACACCACTAGCAGTAACTGCAACATCGGCAAAGTAAGAAGGGGAACCCAAAGTAGAGCTACCTAATTCAACAGACCAATTCTCACCACCATCATCAGAACGGTAGATACGGTCATAGGTAGCTGCATAAATCTCCCCCTCTCCTTCCGCACTAGGATCGACCGCTAAACGCCACATCACATCCCATTCCGTATCGAAGGTAGTAGGCGAATCTGAATTGTTGCCCATCGGCTGCCATGTTAGTCCATTATCCGTACTCTTGTACATGCCATTACCAAAGTAATAGGCTCCACCATCTCCCGCCGAATTTCCATAAGCCTCTCCAGTTCCGTAGTACCAATTATCAGTATAGCCTTCTCTGGTATCCTGAACCAAGGTCACGACCCCCTGATGTTCGTTGATCGTGGAAACTTTCTCCCAGTTCGCTCCCGCATCCGTAGAGCGGAAAATGCCTCCAGAAATACCTCCCGCTAACAAGATGTTAGAATCATTCACATCTACTCCGAAAGCCCGAGTCCGCCCACCAATATTATTAGGACCTCTTTGCACCCATTCCAGATCTTCTAAACCCGCTTGTTTCGCTTTTACATTCGGATGCAGCGTCTTGGCGAAAGCCAATTCTCTACGTCCCATTCTGGAAGGTATTTTACCCGTTTGTGGATTGCGTAAACGATCATTATACCAACTGAAACGAGCGTATTTATCTTTCTTATTACCAATGGCAAGACCAGTAGTAAAAGAATCGTAGGCTTTGGTGGCCTTTTCCCCTTCAATTGCCCCCTCGGAAGTCATATGCTTTATGCCATAATAACCTCCTGCGCTTATAAGCAGGCTAATAAATACAAATAGTATTTTTTTCATCTTTAATGGATAAGCTTTAATGGTTAACAAATATAACAAATCAAAACAGCCGATTTGTTAACATCACCAGCCGTGTCATTTATATGGCAAACTTGATACTCAGGATGCATACACACCCAAAATCTATGATATTCCGCGCAAAGGATAGCAGTGGTATGAGGTAGTGCCAATGGCTATTGAGTGGCGCA
>JAHDGT010000183.1 GCA_020631675.1 Bacteroidota bacterium | reverse complement strand
AACAGCAGCAGGCAGCGGCTGAATTTGAACGGATAGCCCGGTGGACGCAGTGAAAAGCTGGCGCTTTATTAGACTCGAGACATGAGACTTAAGTAGAGAGACTTTCGTGCTGTGTGCCGATTCTTTTGCCGTTGGCTAGCGCCAACTTTTTATTGCGGGCACGCAGCCTGAATCATCAAGCGATCAGATCACTGAAAAAGAGGTAGGTGCTTTCTAAGCCGAAGCCGAAGATGAACCAGAATAAGCAATAATCCAAGCGAATGTAGCCGTGTAGGTGCCAGCCTGTGGTGTACTCCCAGGGGCATTTGCCAGTGATCTTTTCAAGTAGCCAGCCTGTTATGTATTCTACGATATAGATGACGAGTGTATAGATCAAGAGTCTTACTAATAGCGGTAAGTCTGACACGAGTGGGAAGGCGATGGAAAATAGCAGTGCCGCACTGCCGTAGATCGGGAACATCCAAACGTAGGAGTTACCGCTTAGCGACCAATCAAAGGACTCTCCTGCTCTGATTTTTTGAACGTTATCATAGAATGCAGTGAAGAAAATTTCGGTGGTGATGCCCAAGCAGCCGAAAACAAGAAATAAAAAGACTAAACTGTTCATGGGCCTGAAGGTATATAGCTTGTCAAATCTTTTCTAATTTTGCAGGAAATGAATATCTCCGATTTAAATAAATTGACGAAAGCGCTGGAATTCGCTGCTGATAAGCATAAGTTCCAGAAGCGAAAAGGGGAAACTCCTCCTCCTTATATTAATCATCCTATTCAACTCTTGCATTTGTTGACCGATGTTGGACAAGTGGAGGATGTAGATGTTTTATGTGCTGCTGTTTTACATGATACAGTAGAAGATACCGCTACGCAGCCTTCTGAGATCGAGCGTTTGTTCGGTAAGCGGGTTTGCCAGATCGTTATGGAATGTACGGATGATAAGTGCTTGCCGAGTATGGTGCGCAAGCGTTTACAAGTAACCCATGCGGCCGAAAAATCTCATGGGGCGAAACTGGTGAAGCTGGCGGATAAGATATGCAACATCAGAGATATTTTGGACGCACCTCCTGCTCACTGGAATAAAGAAAGAAGAATGGCTTATCTGAATTGGTCAGATGAAGTAGTGACGCAAGTCAAAGGAACAAATGAAGCCTTGGAAGAATTATTTTACACTCATTTGCAAAACGGAAAAGCGGCATTAGACTCCTAAGCAATAGGGACACGCGAATGATCATGGTCGAGCAATTATTAAATCGTTGTCGCTCATTTCTTAAAACCGAGCATTTACTCAACAAGAAAGATCGGGTATTACTTGCCGTGAGCGGAGGTCTGGATTCTGTTGTGCTTTGCCATGTTTTAAATAGCATTGGTGAGTTTGATATAGGACTTGCGCATTGCAATTTTAAATTGAGAGGTGCCGATGCTGATGGTGATGCGGATTTTGTGCGCGATCTTGGGGCGAAGCTGGATATTCCCGTTTTTAGCATTGCGTTTGATACCGAAGCGGAAGCAAGCGCGAATAAAGAATCCATTCAAATGGCGGCGCGCAGGCTTCGCTATGATTGGATGGAGGAAATCCGAAAGGAAAACAATTATACCTTCATAGCCACTGCCCATCATCAGAACGATGTGATGGAAACGCAACTCATCAATCTAACAAAAGGAACAGGTGTTGCTGGTCTACATGGCATTTTACCCAAGAACGGGAAGGTCATTCGACCTATCTTAAACTGGTCGAGAAAGGAAGTGGCCGCTTATGCCGAAGCAGTAGGATTACAATGGCGAGAAGATAGCAGTAATGCCTCTACAAAATATACTCGCAATAAAATAAGGCATGAGGTGGTTCCGGTTTTAGAAACACTCAACCCTAATGCGGTACAGACATTTTATGATACTGCGCAAAGATTCAGAGAAATAGAGGCGGTCTATCGTTTTGGCATTGAACAATACAGGAAGAAGCTCTTTGAAAGTAAACGCCATCGCAAAGACATCTTGATCTCTATTGGCAAATTGAAGCAAATAGATGGTGTAGGAAGTGTGCTTTATGAGTTGTTGAAAGACTATGGTTTCAAGGCGGGGGTTATTCCGCAGATCATTGATGCTTTTGATGCAGAAGCGGGAAAAATCTTTTTATCAGATACACATCAATTACTAAAGGATCGTAAGCACTTTATTTTAAGTACTCGTAGTACGGAAGAATCAGAGCATGTATCGATTACTGCTGAGGTAAAAAGCATGTTGCTTTCTGTTGGCAATTTAGACATAAGCTACCTTGAAAAATCAGACTTAGCTGAAGGCTGGCAAAACGCCTCTTCTAATATTGCTTATTTGGATGCGGAGAAAGTCGAGTGGCCCTTGCTGTGTAAAGAGTGGGAAGCAGGTTCAGGGGCTTATTTCTACCCTTTGGGCATGGGAATGAAGAAGAAAAAACTGAAGCGTTTTTTCAGCGACATCAAACTCAGCAAGCTGGATAAAGCACGCATGCGGCTGCTTTACGATCAAAAAGGTCGGATCATTTGGTTGATCGGAGAACGTATTGATGAACGCTTTAAGATCACGGATAAAACCACTACAGTACTTCGTTTAGAAATCACTGAAAGATCGGGGTGACATCGAGGCTTGCTCATCAAGTTTTGCTGTATAACAAAAGCACGCATACAACCTTCTTTATCTTTTTAGAGTCTGATGTGTGACCTTTTCCTTGTCCCGCCCTCCAAAATCTGTATGTTTCCATTCTTTTTGTGCCTGTTATTTTTTAAAAACTTGGAAATTGATCGTGTGATCTTACATTAGGGTCTATGCGCTTTTGCATATGAATAACTAACTTCGCACGACTGTTCAGGATACTTTAATCAGCATCCTATTCCTTTCTCTACAAATTGGTATGCAACAGATGAAAAAGTTGATCGCCTCCTCTTTGCTTGTATTGTTGATCGTAACACTGTTTTCAGTACAATCAAAAGCACAGCAAGACGCTCAGTATACGCAGTATATGTTTAATCAAATGGTTTTGAACCCTGCTTATGCTGGTAGTAAAACAGGGCCGAGTCTTACCGCCATTTATCGGCACCAGTGGGCTGGCTTTGATGGTGCGCCTAAAACCATTTCGGGTAGTTTTCATACTCCCTTCGGACAAAGTGGTATCGGTTTATTCATTGAGTCAGACCAGATCGGGCTTCATGACAGACTTACAGCGAATATCAGCTATGCTTACCATATTCCCATTGGTAAGGCACACTGGTCATTGGGTGTACAAGGCGGGCTCTTGAATTACAGCTCTAATTGGACGGAAAATCAAGCATTTGACCCTAGCGATCCTAATCTTGCCAGCAATGAATCTCGATTGGCACCGAACTTCGGTTTAGGTACTTATATTTATGGAGAGCGTTTTTATCTGGGCTTTTCCGTACCTCACCTTTTAGACAGTAGCTTAGACAATGTGTCTGAGGTAGCTCGTAGATACAAGCACTATTTCGGTACTGCCGGTGTGGTCATAGGTATGGGCCCGAATTTGAAATTACGCCCTTCTGTATTGGTGAAAGCCGTGCCAGCGGTTGCTCCTGTAGAGGCGGATCTGAATTTGAGCTTATTAATTAGAGATGCTTTCTGGGTGGGCGCGGCCTACCAAACTAATGATGCCGTTGCCTTCTTATTAGAATACGCACCAACAAAAGGAGGAATCAAATTAGGCTATTCTTACGATCTGACACTGACCGAGCTGGCAGGTGTTAATAATGGCTCACATGAGATCATGTTAGGTTGGGACTTCGGTGGGACACGCGGTGCGAGCGGAGGCAGTTCAAGCAAAGGAGGCGAGAAAATATTAAGTCCACGATATTTCTAATACTTATCGGCGTATCTTGCGGATACGGATTCAATTCTAAAAAGGGATGCGAAGTACTTAACTACCGCATCCCTTTTTACATTAGCAAAGTGTAACTGTTTAGATCAACGATTTTGTCCGAGCCGAGAAAAAACAAATACTTCGTACAGCGCGACCTGTTCGCTCCACATAGGTATGATATATACGTACCTAAACTTTCTAGCCCCATAGGTACGATCACAAAACGTAAACGCAGTTTTTTCGCTCACTCTCAACTGGCATTTTTAGAACAAGAATTTTTGAACTTTGAGTTAGCAGCTGAACACTTACTGCAATTATACCACTCAGATCCAACAGCCTATACCCCAAAAGAAGAAGAGTCATAAAATCTAAATACAGTACTCCTTGTTGAAGAAGTAAAAGGAGTAAAAATCTAATGTTTAAACAAGCCTTTGAATTTTCAAAAAATAGTGAAAACAGCTGAACAAAGAGCTTATTTTAGGTTTAATATCACTAAATATCCGTGATTACTCAATGACTATATTGTTGTTGACTTAAACTCGAATTGAGCTACACAGCTAAATCATAAATGCTGTTTTTTCTCTTTAATCCCCTACTGAAATAGTCATAGCTCTTTTCGTCGTGCGTCAAGTTCAACTTCACGCATCATATTAATTCATGTGCTTATGCGCATAGTTCTTCGTTTCAGAATACAGATTGAGGACGATAACCACATCATATATCGAGATGTGGATATTCTGAATGCCCAAAGTTTAAAGGCTCTGGCGATCGGTCTTTTAGATGCTTTTGATTTCGACCCTTCATTTGAGGGCCGATTTTATACTACGGATGAGGAGTGGCGTATGCTCACTCTTATACAATCTTTGATACCATCCGTTGAAGAAGCGAACGAAATCCCTCTAAATAAAATCATACAGTTTCCGGGCCAGAAACTCTTTTTTCTATACGAACCTGAAGGCAAAGCATGGGGATTCCAGCTCAGTTTAATGAAAGTTAGCAAGGCTAATGCTGCTCAAACCATAGAACAACTTCCAATATGTGTTAATCGTCAGGGTATTCCACCAGCACAATACACAGCTGCGGAAGTTGAACAAAACAGACTGGGTTTCAAGCCAGAAAAATTATTGAATATACGCTCTGCCATTCGTTGAGTAGCTACGCACCACAATATGCAAGCTTTTAAAGTCTTAAACGCAATGTAAAAAGTTTGTCATTTATCAGTGGCTGTGCAACGCCCTCAAAATATGAATCAAAACCTAAAACCCTCATTATCAGAATATTAATCCTGTCAACTTCTTCATTTTATCGGTTCGGGACATCTGTCAGCTACTGTACATTGACCATTGTTAGGGGGAAATCGACCTAAAATGCAAGGCAGTGCGTTTCTCTATTCACTATATTTGTCAAACGATAAGACAACATTTCTTTTATTTTTTGATATTGTTCAATTAGAACTTAAACAAGAACAGAACGATGAAAAAAGTTTTACTTCTTCTTGCTCTATTTATTTGCGGAGCAAGTGTAAACGCTCAATCGTACTTCAACGCTGATTTCGAAGATGGCTTAGGTGACATGGAAGCGACTAGCGGTTGGAATAACGGTGATGCATTGGAATCTCAGTATTTCCCAATTCCTGCGCATACAAACTATGTTGCTGTGAATGATGATGCGGATAGTGCTGACTATATTGATGAGTCTTTAACTACTCCAGAAATCGACCTTTCTGCTGCTAGCGGTACGGTATTATTAGAATTCGACTACTTCTTCGTGAACGGTGATTACGAAGGTGATGAGCAAGCAAGTGTTGCTATCTCTTATGATGGTTCTTCTTGGGAGTCTACGGATTTAGCTGCTGTTGCTTCTGCTGACGAATGGACCAATGGTTTCCAAGTAGAGATCGATGGTGACCAGTCTTCAGTTTGGGTACGTTTCGGTTACACTGATGATGGTGGCTGGGAGTACGGTTTAGCTATTGACAACGTAAACGTTTATAGCCCACTTCCTAATGATGCGGCTGTTATAAGCTTAGACATCCCTGCTTTAATGGGCTTAGGTGATGTTGCTGTTAGCGGTGCAATGAAGAACTTTGGTTCTGAAACGATCACTTCTTTCGGTTTAGCTTATTCTTTAGACGGTGGTGCTCCTGTAGTTGCTACTATCGACGGTGTTAGCGTTGGTACTGGTGATACTTACAACTTCACTCACCCTGAGGCTTTGAACTTCACTACTCAAGGTAGCCACGACTTAGAAGTTTCTATCGTTTCTGTGAACGGAGGTGATGATGATGATACATCTAACAATACTGCTTCTGCGACTTTCGGTTTAGTTGAAGCTATTCCTGTTGCTGGCGTTGTTATCGAAGAAGCTACAGGTACATGGTGTGGCTGGTGCCCACGTGGTTCTGTAGGTATGGATTATATGGCTGACGCTTACCCGGATGCGGTTTTAGTAGCGGTTCACAATGGTGACCCTATGGTTGTTTCTGAGTGGGATGGTGCTATGGCAGTAGGTGGTTATCCTTCTGGCTTAGTTGACCGTTTGGAAGAAGTTGATCCAGGTGCTGGTACTTTAGATGCGGCTTACAATGCACGTTTAAGCTCTAAGATCCCTGCTGCGCACTTAGACGTTCAAGCTTTCCACAACGAAGCTTGGGATGAGATCACTATCGAATTGACTGCTGATTTCTTATTCGACTCTTCTGATGATTTCCGTTTCAATGCTTTCATCATTGAGGATGGTGTTACAGGCACAGGTTCTGGTTGGGCACAAGCAAACTACTACTCTGGTGGTGGTAGCGGTGCTATGGGTGGCTACGAAGATCTTGCTGATCCAGTTCCAGCTGAAGACATGGTTTACGATCACGTTGGTCGTGCGATCTTAGGTGGTGCGAACGGTATGTCTGGTTCTTTGCCAAATGAGATCATCGGTGGTACTGAGTACACTTACACTTTCACTTATAGCATCCCTGCTGACATTGATCCAACTATGGTTTCTGTTGCTGGTTTGATCCAGCACGGTGGTTCTGGTGAGTTCGAGAACTCTGTAATGATCCACCATGATGACATCATGCCTGAAGGTACTGATGTAGGTATCGAAGACAATGCTGCTGTTTCTAGCATCAACTTATTCCCTAACCCAACTGAGGGTATCTCTAACTTAGTTATGAACTTAACTAAAGAGAGCAAAGTAAACGTTACTGTTATGAACGCTTTAGGTCAGACAGTAATGACGAACAATGCACAGCGTATGGCTGGTAAGCACATCGTAACTGTTGATGCGAACAACTTCAGCGCTGGTATTTACATGGTAAATGTTGAGATCGATGGTCAGTCTACTACTGAGCGTTTGATCGTTAAGTAATTAACACATCAACTACATAACTATACTGCCTTTCATTAGCAGTTTAGTTGAATAGAAAAAGGGATGAGCCTCCATTGAGGTTCATCCCTTTTTTGTTTTTCATTATGGACAAACCCAATTGTTATTTTTCTATAAAAATTTGCAAGCCAACCTCATTCATCGTATTATTGCAATTAAACGATAAAAGGAAATGGGCGTATCAAAAACAGACATCTTCTCGGATCAGCAAAATGAGTTGGCTAAACTGGCCAAAGCACTCGGTCACCCAGCTAGAATTGCTATTCTTCAACATCTTTTTAAGATCAAAAGCTGTGTTTGTGGCGATCTGGTCAATGAGATAGGCTTAGCACAAGCCACGATTTCCCAACACCTAAGAGAACTGAAGCAGTTAGGACTCATTAGTGGTACCGTTGAGGGAACAAGCGTATGCTATTGTATCTCTCCTGCAGGCTGGCAAAGCATGAAGAAGCTCTTATTCGATTTCTTGAATCTGGATATGGGCATCAACATCAACTGTTGTTGATCATCTCATTTTTCTTCTCTTCAACCTTAAAACACATATCAAACATGAAACTTTCACAAGTCAAACAAGCCCTTCAACAAATGGATGAAGTTCGCTTTCAATTAGCTGATGGTACCTTTGTACCAGAGCACTTTCACGTTTCTGAGATCGGTAAAATAACAAAGCACTTCATTGATTGCGGCGGCACGATGCGCAAAGAAGAAGTCATCAGTTTTCAGCTGTGGTATGCTAATGATAAACACCACAGACTTGCCGCTGAGAAGCTGTTAAAAATCATAGAACTCTCTCAAAACAGCCTCGGCATTGAAGATGGTGAGGTAGAAGTAGAGTACCAAATTGGCACCATTGGTAAGTTCGGTTTAGACACAGATGGCAAGCAATTCTTCCTGACCAACAAACAAACCGCTTGCCTGGCAAATGAGCTGTGCGGCGTGACGCCTAAAAAGGCAAAAGCGGCATTTATGGCACTTAAACAAGCAGCAAAAACCTCTGTCTCTTCTCCTGCCTCTGATGCTTGTGGTTCTGGCGGTTGTTGCTGTTAATGCATTGCTCTACTGAATGAATAATTTACCATTATTCAGGTGTATGAATTTTCATAGGTTTTGGGCGCATACACGCAATAAAAAGGGAAATATTGCTATCGCAGCATAGATTTTAAGTGCGGCAAGAGAGACGCCCGTATAGGGCGTCTGTACGATTTTGCCCCTTTTTACTGCGTGTACCAG
>JAHDGT010000182.1 GCA_020631675.1 Bacteroidota bacterium | reverse complement strand
GGCTTTCATTGCGGGTACGCGCCCACATGAATCAAAAACACAAATCAAAGATAATCAAGCGGTCGCACGTATGTGAAAACAAAAGCCAGTTGTTCGCTGAAAAAATATCACCAAATATACCAATAAGAACTTCATCCCGTCCGCTAAGCGACCTCCTATTACAAATCAATTCGTACTTTTATAGTCGGTTTGATACGTCTTATATTTTGGGCGCATACCCGCCTGTGGCAGGGTACCGGGCTATCCGTTAAAATTCACCTGCCATCTGCTGCTTCGCCGGCAGGCTGCCAAAGAGCTTCCAAGGTCGCTTTTGCCAGCCGCCGCTCAGGGCGCATCTGTCAGGCTCATTACCACTGCTATCCCTTGCGCGGACAAGGTATACGGCGTACTTGGCATCAAACCTATTTCATACCTCATATCTCAGCAATCATTAACATTATAATACCGATCTCCCTATGAACAAAACTTTCACACTCTTTAGAGCTTTGTGGATCGCATGTTTCGTATTCGGACTAAGCACCCTTTCGATCATCCAGCTACAAGCTTGCGATGATGATCTACCGGAAACGCACCTACATTTCATTGAGAACAATGGGCAGTGGGCGGACAACATCCAGTACCAAATGGAAATGAACATGATGCGCCTCTTCCTGGAAGAAGACAGGCTCACTTACGTGCTCATGGATCCAGAAGGTATAGAAACCTTCCACCAAGCCCACCACGGTGTGGGTAGCATTGAAGGCATGATGCTGGATTGCCACGCTTTCCACGTCAACTTCGTAGACGCGAACCCAACAGAATCTTATGGTTCTTGCTTGATGGATGCCTACAGAAACTATTTCCAAGGCTCGGACCAGAGCAAATGGGCCAGTCATGTAGGGCAGTACCAACAGGTAGATTACGCAAGTATGTACGAGGGTGTTGACATGCGTCTTTATGGTGTGGATGGATCATTGAAGTATGATTTCATCGTTGCGCCAGGTGCTGATGTCAACCAGATCAAACTGGAATACGAAGGCACAGATGGTTTAAGCATCGTTAATGGAGATCTGCACATCGCCACTTCGGTGAACACCATGATCGAGCAAGCACCATATGCCTATCAATTCATTGACGGTCAATTGGAGGAAGTGCCTTGTAACTACGCACTTACCGACAATGTATTGTCTTTTGATTTCCCTGATGGTTTTGATGCTTCAAAAGAGTTGATCATTGATCCGACCATCATCTTCTCTACTTACTCTGGCTCTACGGCAGACAACTGGGGCTTTACAGCTACTTATGATAATGAAGGCTTTTTGTACGGAGGTGGTGTGGTATTCGGTGTAGGTTATCCTACCACAACAGGAGCTTACCAAGTGAGTTTCGCCGGCGGTACAGGAGCTTTGATCTGCGATATTGGTTTAACCAAGTATACTGAAGATGGATCCGACTTGGTGTATGCGACTTATGTTGGTGGTAGTACCGCCAATGAAATGCCGCACTCTTTAGTAGTGAATAATGAAGGAGAGATCCTCATCTACGGTACGACCGGCTCTGATGACTACCCAACGCATGATGATGCTTATAGTACCAGCTTCTTTGGCGGACCAGCCGTTACCATCAATTCTATTTCCTTCCCTGAAGGTTCTGACATTGTAGTGACCAAGCTTTCTAGCGCGGGTGATGCCCTGATCGCTTCTACTTATATCGGTGGTATTGGCAATGATGGCTTGAATACGGATCCCGTATTACTGAACAATTATGCAGATGAAGCGCGTGGAGAGATCTTCTTCGATCTTGAAAACAATGTTTACGTAGCTTCTACAACCAACTCTCCTGATTTTCCGGCCACTCTAGATAGCTATCAGCCGATCAGCTCGGGTGGACAAGAGGGTTGTATTTTGAAGTTCAACGAAGACCTGAGTGAATTGATCTGGGGTACCCATTTAGGAGGTACCGGAGCGGATGCGGTATATTCTGTAAAACCTGGTGAAGACGGAACGATCTTCGCTTGTGGGGGTACGACCAGTTCTAACTTCCCAACTACTGAAGGAGTAGTTAACGAAACCGCACCTGGTGGTAGTGCCGATGCCTTTGTGGCAAAATTAAGTACAGATGGGGATGTATTGATCGCCTCTACTTATTTAGGTACCAGCAGCTACGACCAGTCTTATTTCGTAGACTTGGATCTGGATGGCGCACTATATACTTTCGGGCAAACTTCTGGTGATTATCCCGTTGAAGGAGATGTATATTCTGAAGCGGATGGTGGACAGTTCATTTCCAAACTGAATCCGGATCTGACCGCTTTTGAATGGTCTACCGTATTTGGTAGAGGGGATGGTGACCCTGATATTTCTCCTACCGCTTTCTTGGTGGACAAGTGTGATCAGATCTTCATTTCTGGTTGGGGCGGTACGACCGGTGGTGGTCCTTTCAGCTTCACTACAACAGATATGACCGTTACTGCTGATGCCTATCAAAACACAACCGATGGTAGTGATTTCTACTTTGCGGTATTTACTGGTGATGCCTCTGATTTATTATACGCCACCTACTTTGGCGCAAGCGGCGGCGGCGGCGAGCACGTAGATGGAGGTACCAGTCGCTTTGACAAACAAGGAGTTGTTTATCAAGCCGTATGTGCGGGCTGTGGGGCGAGCGACCTCTTCCCTACTACACCCGGAGCTTGGAGTAATACCAATAACTCTTCTAACTGTAATTTGGGTACGATCAAATTCGACTTTGAATTGGCAGCAGTTGTTGCTGAGTTCATTCCTATTGTAGATCAAGAGGCATGTGGTGCCGCTACTCTACAGTTCGAGAACTTCTCTACGAATGTAGACACTTACTTCTGGGAATTTGGTGATGGTGATACCAGCGAGGAAGAAACGCCTGAGCATACCTATGATGAACCAGGTGAGTATACTGTTGTATTAACGGTTTCTACCGAAGGCAGCTGTAATGGTAGTGATACCAGCACAGCGACCGTGACCATTTTTGATGAGCCTACGATAGATAATATCTCTGATCCAGTATGTATTCCTGGTACTACGGATGCTGTTATGGTGATCGGTGTGACCGGTGTTGATGACACCTACACCTTAAGTGGTTTTTACACAGGAACTATAGCTTTAGGAGAAGAGTTGGAATTGATCGTTCCGGGTGATGGCTCTACTATTGAAATCATAGCAACAGGTGACGAATCTGGCTGTGTAGCGGAAACCTCAGTTGTTACCCCCGTATGTGACCCTTGTGATCCTGAGCCTGTATTGGCTTTAGTAGATGGGCCGACCTGTATAGAGAATACTTTAGAGGCTAACCTGACCATTAATGTCAGTGGTTTTGACGAGAGCTTTACTTTAAGTGGCGACGCACCTGCGGCTACGGTTTTCAGCGGTGTTGACTTCAGCTTTAATGTTCTGGGTGATGGTAGTACGATCACCATCATTGCTACTGGCGATGAAACTGGCTGTGAAGTAGCTATTCCTATTGAATTGCCGATCTGTGTGGTTTGTGAACCAGACCCAGGGGTGATGAGTGAGGATGAGCAAGTGGTTTGCCATAATGGTAGCGTGAGTTCACAAAGTGTAGGGCCGATCATTGAAGATGGGCAAACCTTGTACTATGCGGCTCACACCAGTGCTACAGCAGTGCCGGGTACTATTCTGGCGATCAATGAAACAGGTACTTTTTCTTACGATGACCTAAGTGGTGCTTCTTACAATACCGAGTACTACATCTCTCCTATTGTTGCTTTCCCTGCGCCTGGTGGTGGTCCCGATTTAGAGGACGATTGTACTGTCATTGCCGCAGGTACACCTTTCGTATTCTTAGCACCCATTCAAATTGATGCGGGTGACAATTGCGATAATGAAACGGGTTTCTTCACTGTTATCTTCTCTATCACCGGTGGTTTACCAGCTTACGACAGCAGCTTTGAGTACCTCATCACAGGTAGCTTTATCGGTGATCTGGAATTCGGTGATTCAGAATTGATCGGACCATTTATGGGTGGTGAAGGTTACAACTTTAATGTAACCGATGAATTAGGGTGTAGTTCTTCTCTAAGTGTTCCTAGCGTTCCTTGTTTGAAAGTGCCTATCGAATTGGCGAATTTAGAAGGGGTAGCATTGAGTAGTGGAAATGAATTGCGCTGGACCACAGCTACAGAGATCAACAACAACTACTTTAGCATTGAAAGCTCTACAGATGGCACCAACTTCCAGACCATTGGAACAGTAGATGGTGCTGGCAATAGTGAGCAAGATATTGACTATAGCTTCTTAGATGCTGATGCGGCATGTGGTACTACTTACTACCGTTTAAGCTGGACAGACTTTGACGGCTTGGTAGAGTACGCACCTGTGATCAGCGTTAGTCGCAATGAGCTAACAAATGGAGAAGCCATTCAAATCGTACCAAGTATCGCGAATGCGGATATTACGGTTTACTTCCCGTCTAATGGGGCTACTCGTGTAAGCATTTTAGACATTACAGGTAAGCAGTTACATACTGAAAAGCACAGCAGCTCCGACTGTCACGCAAGTGTTCAGATCAATGTACAATCTTTACCTACGGGTATCTACTTTGTTAGAATTGACGAAGGTTTACAGCGTACTACTACTAAGTTCGTGAAGCAGTAGTAAAAGACATAAGATTTAAGACTTCGTCCTACGGTCAAGTTTTTAATTCTGGAATGCAAAAGCACTTATCCTTAACGGGCTAAGTGCTTTTTTTATGCCTGCGTGATTTTGCATTCTGCGCACGAGGGAATAGGGGTCGAAACAAGAGGACTACCAAAGAAATACCGTTAATTATGGTCAAAGAAAGTTTTCTCAAGCAATTAAAGGTTAAATTTGTTGTTTGGAAAACATAAGAATTGTAATAAATCGAATGGAATCTCTACATATAATCCATTGTAGATCGTTTCGTCTAAATTGTATTGACCGTATGTATCGTATGACAAGATCGGGGCTTTGGATGATGGTTCTTTTGATGACCTGTTTGGCCACCTTAGACTCGGCTTTAGCTCAAGACAAATATGTTTATGAGCTGGATTTGAATAAAGTGGAAAAAGATCAGGTTCAAGTGAGCCTTAGCCCCCCGGAAGGACTTCCTAAAAAAGCCGTTTTTGTAATGCCAAGTGTTATTCCTGGTAGCTACTCTAAAAAGGATTACGGCCGTTTTATCAATAGCTTCTCACCAGTAGACAAGAAGGGGAAGAAATTGCCTTTCAAGGTAAAAGGAAAGAATAATTTCTACATTAAGAAAGCACACAAGCTGGCAAAGATCACCTACAATGTGGAAGACACTTGGGATCATGCGGATAAGAGCCAGTGGGTGTTTCAACCAGGGGGAAGTAATATAGAAGCGGATAGTAACTTCGTGATCAACCACCACGCTTTTTTCGGTTACTTCGAGGATAAGAAGATGATGCCTTTTGAGTTACACTTTGAAAAGCCGGCTGAAATGTACGGTTCTTGTGCCCTGGAGAAAAAAAGTATTTCAGCGACTAAAGACATCTTCTATTCCGAAAACTATGTGCGTTTGGTAGATAGTCCGCTAATGTATTGTGAGCCGGATACCGTGAGCTATATGGTGAACAATACCCGTGCTTATTTCTCGGTCTACTCTCCGCAAGGGCTGGTCAGCGCGGAAACCGTTGCTGGCTTCTGCCAACCTATCGCTGATGCTTTGGGCAATTTCTTCGGCACACTGCCTGTAGATGAATATCATTTCATTTTCTACTTCCCGGGCAGGGAACAGAAGCCTTTTGTTGACCCGAACGCCATGGCAGGTTTTGGTGCTTTAGAGCACTCGTACAGCTCTTTGTATTACCTACCTGAGATCCCTCAAGCAGAGTTCTTGCGAGGCATGATCCAGGATGTAGCAGCACATGAGTTTTTACACATTCTAACGCCTTTGAACGTACATAGTGAAGAGATCGAGGATTTCGATTTCCGCGACCCTAAAATGTCTCAGCACCTTTGGATGTACGAGGGCATTACAGAGTACTTCGCCATGCTGATACAGGTGCGTGATGGCATTTTGAGTACAGAGGAGTTCATTGAGAAATTAGAGCAAAAAATAGCAAGCGCAAATGATTTCCCTGATATGTCGTTCACCAAAATGAGTAAGAACATCATTCAGGAAAGCATGCAAGACGATTACTTGAATGTATACCAAAAAGGTGCGCTTATCGGTATGGGCTTGGACATGGTCTTGATGAAAGAGAGCAAGGGCAAGTACGGCACGCGTGAGTTGATGATGGACTTAGCAGCAAAATACGGTCCGAATAAGCCTTTCAAAGATGATGAACTGATTGATGAGATCGTAGAAATGACTTATCCAGCTGTTCGCGACTTCTTTAACAAATACGTGATCGGCCCGGATGATTTAGATTATACCGCCTTACTCAAAACCGTGGGATGGAAATTTGTGGACCAAGCCATCACTCAGGCTTACGACTATGGTTCTTTCCGTATTGGTTTCAATATGGAAACCAACCGATTTGTTTTTGATAATGTGGAAGACAGTACGCTAGACATTAAAGATGAAGACGAGATTCTCGCTATCAATGGCAAAGAACTCAACATGGAGAATGTTCAGGAGTTAGCGGGCGTATTCATGGATCCTCAGGACGATTCTGAGTTAAAACTACTCATCAATCGTGATGGCAAAGAGATGGAGGTGAAAGGCAAGCCGAAGCAGGTGACCAAAGAGGTGACCAACGCCATCGTTCCTATTCAAGAGCCGAATGCGGAACAGCAACAGTATTTGAAATTCTGGTTAACGGGTAAATCCGAGTAATTTAGGTAGTACATAAGTGGCTAAAGACAATAGACAAATTTTCATGGAGGGCTTGCGCGAGTATATACCCGCGCCAGCCCTTTCTTTAATTGTGGACTGGATCATTGAGAAGAAAGTGCAGCTCAAGATCAGTAGGGCCCGTAAAACCAAGTTCGGCGACTACCGTGCGCCGTATAAGGGGCATGGGCATAGGATCAGTGTGAACTACAATCTGAACCCTTATGCTTTTTTAAACACCCTTGTTCATGAGATCGCTCATTTAGACACCTTCGTTCAACATCGTGGTAAAGTAGCCCCCCATGGTCCCGAGTGGAAACGCAACTACCAGCTGTTGATGGATCATTTCCTGAACAAAGACATTTTCCCTGAAGATATAGAGCAGGCGCTACAACGATACATGCTAGACCCTTCGGCATCAAGCTGTGCGGATGAGTCCCTTTATCGAGCTTTTAAACGCTATGATAAAAAAGAGGATCTACTGCTACCGGATGGCTGGAAACAGAGCTTGTTAGAAGAACTACCAGAAGGCGCACGCTTTGTCTTGAACAAACGTGTTTTCAGCAAGGGCAAGAAATTGCGCAAAAGGTATAGGTGCATAGAGATAAGTAGTGGCAGATCGTTTACGGTAAGTGGTTTAGCAGAAGTATTCACCAAAGTTGAGTCCTTAAGCTAGTCATGAAATAAGCTGAGCAAACCCTTTTTCTCATATTTGTCTATATTTGGAGGATATATGCCTCTTCGCCTACCCACCGCCTCAATTTGTGTCAACACAAAAATCAAGGAATTCATGCGATTGAATCTGATCACATCTTTGGTGTTCGTGCTTTTACTTTGCTGTTTCACCAGCTGGACAGTAGAGCTAAACGCACAAAGTAGCAGAACTAAAAACGCTACTACCTCTTCCTCTTCAACGAAAGGGAAAAACACGAATAGCCGCATACTGAAATCGGCTAATGAAGATGATAAAAAAGATAAAGTCATCAAAAAAGATGGATTGGAATTGGTGATCAAGTCCTCTCCTAAGGTGCAGGTAACCGGTATATTCGATGTGATGACCGAAGGTCAACGCCCCGGACTAAAAGCCAGTGTTCCTAAAGGTGACCCAGAGCAGGTGGCAAAGAACTGGAAGTCGCTCATCAAAGCCATGGGTGCTAAAGTGAAAACAAAGCGCGACGTGACCGGTGAGTACTATGTGGCCAAAGAGGTGGTCATCACTTCTATTTCCAAAGACCCGATTAATGTATATGCGCATGTTGACCCCTACCCGGGCGGGGTGTATCTAAAAAGCTTTTTTGATCTGGGCGAGCGTTTCATTTCTGATAAAGAACATGATGATGCTTATGTGGCAGCACATAAGCTGGTAAAAGATTTCGCCACCATTGAGTCCATGCGTGCTGTGGAGGGTGTGATTGCTCAGGAAGAAGGCAAGATGATGGATATGGCGAATGAGCGTCAGCAGTTACGCGATGAAGAAAAATTCATCGAAAGCGAGATCAAAAGGCTGGAAAAAGAATTGTCGAATGCCAAAGCAGCTCTTAAATACAATAGCGAGAAGCAGCAAAAGACCAATGGTGCTACCGCGAAACAGATCAATGTGGTAGAACAACTAAAGGCGGATAAATTGGCCTTGAAACCTAAAGTAAGCACCAAAAAGAACCGCATTGACAATGACAATAAGGCTAAAAAAGAAAC
>JAHDGT010000181.1 GCA_020631675.1 Bacteroidota bacterium | reverse complement strand
TGCCGCTACTTTAGCTGGTTGTGAAAGTGAAGGTACAGAAGTGATCATCAATGTAGGTGCTTCCGCACTTACACCAACGGTTACCAATATCGAATTCTGTGATGGTGATGCCGGAGCAAGTACAGAGATTATCCCTGAGATTCTGCCTACAGAATTATTCTTCTCTGAGTACACAGAGTCTGGTGGCTCTAAATGTTTAGAGATTTTCAATGGTACTGGTGCGGCTGTTAACTTAGCAGACTATGCGATCGAAGTGTACAACAATGGTAACCCAGGCCCTCCGAATAGTACTGTTGCATTAACAGGTACATTAGCTGATGGTGATGTATTCGTTGCTTGTGGTAATGGTGCGGATTACTTCTTAGCTGACCTCTACTCTGGTAGTATCTCTTACAATGGTGATGATGCGATCGCTCTTGTGAATACAGCAACAGCTACTACATTAGATGTTATCGGTAATATCGGCTGTGATCCTGGTTCTGGCTTTACTGCTGGAGCATTGTCTACTGAGAATATGTCTTTGATCCGTAATCCTACCGTTTTAGGTGGTGTTGCAATGGATCCAGCGAATGCACCTTGTGAATTCCCTACTTTGGGAACAGAATGGACCTCAACTGGTACTTTAGAAGATTTCTCTGATTTAGGTTCGCATACCTTCGCACCTACATTCAACTTCTACTCAGACCTAGCATTAACTACTTCGGTAGCTACTGGTGTTACGTCTTATGATCCGGGTACTGCTGCGGGTACAACAGAGACTTATTATGTAACTACGGTCGGTGCGTGTGAATCTACACCTGCTACTGTAACGGTTACCGTAAATGCGGTTCCTGTTGCTACGGCTGTAGGCAATCAAACAGTATGTGAAGGTGCTACGACCACAGCGGTTAACTTCACTACAACTCCTGCTCTAGCGGGTACTACTTTCAGTTGGGCCAATTCTAATACTGCGATCGGACTAGCGGCTACAGGTACAGGTAACATCGCTGCTTTCACAGCAACGAATACCACGGGATCGCCAATTACAGCTACGATAACGGTTACTCCTGCTACTGCAACTTGTACAGGTGCGGATATCACTTTTGACATCACAGTTAATCCAACGCCTGCTTTAACTGTTCCTGCTAATGATGCGCTTTGTTCTGGTGATGCCAGCACGGGTTATACCTTCACAAGTGATGTTACTGGAACTACGATCAGCTGGACTTCCTCTTCTGATGTTGGATTCGGTACTTCTGGTGTAGGAGACATTCCTGCTTTCACAGCTAATAATACAGGTGCTGCACCTATTACGGCTACCGTTACGGTTAATGGTACGGTAGGTGGTTGTGCGGCTACTGCTGAAACTTTTGATGTAGTAGTAAGCCCTATTCCTGCTGCTCCAGTTGCTGACCCAGCTGAATACTGTGAAGATGCGGTGGCAAGCGCATTAACGGCTACTGCTACAGGTACTGCTGTTTTAGTTTGGTACGATACGGATCCTGCCTTAGGCGGTGTGGCATTAGCTGCTGCTCCAACTCCTGGTACTACTGCCGCTGATGATGGTGCGCAATACTGGGTGACACAATCTGAATTCGGTTGTGAAAGTGCGGCTACTTTGATCGAAGTGACCATCCGTAACATCGCTTCTGTTTCCGCTTCACAAATCTGTACGAATATTGGTTTTGGCTACGACTTACAAGTATGTTTCACCAGCTTGAACCCTGGTGTTTCTAACACCTTTGAAGTAGATGCTGATGGAAATACTTATGGACCATTCAGCTATGCGGCTTTAGATGCTTCTGGATGTATCCTGATCTCTGATCCTGCGCTCGATGCAACAGATGGAGCTACTTATGATGTTACAGTTACGGATACGGATTCTGGTTGTGACGCTACATTCTCTTTCACAGAAGGTACTTGCTGTACTGCCGACGCGGGTACAGTGGTAGCTACAGGTGGTGTTTGCCCGGGTGATGTGGTAAGTGCGACGACGAACATGTCTCATGAAACCGCTGCTGGCTACGAATTGTACTTGGTACTAGTTGACGTGGCAACAAATGCTATTGTAGAAGTTTCTTCGGATGTAGCGGCTACAGGTGCTTTCACCTTCACTACTACAACTCCTGGTACTTACCAAGTGTACAGCTACTCTGTTGATGGCAATCAGCCTATTACCACTTTACCTATCGAGGGTAACGACTTCGGTACGATCCTAGCCGCTTGTGATGATACTTCCATCGCAGCAAGCGAAACGGTTATTCCTGAGCCATTCGAGATCTTAGGTGCTTCTGTGAATACGAATGAAGGTACGATCGGTGGTCTGTCTCCATTCTACTATAACACGCATACGATCGAAGTTTCTGGTGGTACACTACCTTATGAGTACATCTGGGAAGAAACGGGTTACGTTCGCCACTCTATCGTTGGTGAAGGTGAAATTCGTATCATCTATGCTGATGATGCTGAGTGGGCTGTTACCATCTTAGATGCCAATGGTTGTGGTGTGGATCTATTAGAATTCTCTAACGATTACGACGTGGTTTACGGTGATGATTACATCGTTGACATTGAGCATTACGAGATCAATGGAGATAATCCATTAACACCATTAACCTATGAAGGAGACATCACGCTTTATATGAGTGGTGGTATCGTGAACAATGAAGGAGATACTTACACCGGTAACTTCGGTTATACCTGGACTTCCATCCATTCTTTCGTTGATGTTACTGGTGGTGGAAGCACGCCTTCTACTTATGTACCTACTGCACCAGTAAATGAAACGCAAACCGTTATTGATGGCGTTACTGTTCCAGGTGTTGGCCCAGATGGCTTGACTTATGAGACTTGTACGATCGATGACTGTCGTTACGGCTGGTACAAAGTGTTCGTTTACATCGATAATGCACCAGCTAACGGTACATTTGATGATGGAGAAGAGGATACAGAAGGTTGGTACTGGGTGCCTCGTGCGGTTCCTGGAAGCCGTACTAAGATGGATGATTCATTCACTAACATCACTGCCTCACCGAACCCATTCGTTGAATCTACTAATATCCAGTTCTCTGTCGCAGAAACAGGCACAGCCGAGTTAAGCGTTTTCAGTGTGAACGGTCAAAAAGTAGCCAACGTATTCAAAGGTGAAGTAGAAGCAGGCGTTGAGTATAGCCTTGACTTCCAAGCTGGTCCACTAGCTTCTGGCGTTTACTTCGCGAAATTGATCACCAACACTGGTGAAGAAGCAATGTTCAAATTAGTAGTAGGTCAGTAAACCCATAGGGTTTTCTTACTATATCCTACAAAAGGGGATGGAGCACCAGCTTCATCCCCTTTTTTTATTAATCACCCTATCATGAAACCAGCATGTAGGGGAGGATCCATGTGTCCTCCCGCCTACGACAGAAACAAACTGGAATCTTCAAATCAATCTCATTCAAAACTCAAAATTTCCTCATTCAAAATTCATAAAAGTAGGGCACATACCCGCAATAAAAGCCCGCGCTAATTCAGTATGAAAAATCGACGTCGAGCAGAAAGTCTCTAGTCTCGGGTCTCATGTCTCGAGTCTAATCAAAAGCGCAAGCTTTCACTGCGGCTACCGGGCTTTCCGTTAAAATTCCCGTGCCGCCTGCTGCTGTTTGGCAGGCGTAAAAATGGCTACCTCTGGGCCGCCTTTTTACACCGCCAAACAGGGCGCATTCGTCCCGCTCATTACCACTGCAATCCCTTGTGCGGTTAAGTTGTTTTCTTTGTGTAAATGACTTGATATAGATTAGTTATTCGTTTAATTTTGCAAACTGTATCATTTCATGTGTTATGACCGACCCTTTGAACCAGATCATCTGTGATCATTGTAAAGAATGGACAAGCGTTGAACAGTATTTTTGTCAACACTGCGGAGAAATAGTAGAAGAGGAGCGTTTAGAGGAGGAACGCATTCGCCATGAAAACACTAAATTCGATCTACATCTCATACCGATCCGTGAAACCGACCACCTCATTGTAAAGGGTATAAAACACATTATCAGAACGGTTCAGATCGTTTATTTCACCATTTTATCTATCATACTTTGGCTGATCGCTATGACCCCAGGATAAGACCACTCTTGCATCCTGTTTTTTTGCTTTTTTGTGGTGCTTATCTGGTCCACAGATTGTATTGCCGCCCCAATAACTTACTGCCCGATATTGTGAATGCTTATATCGGCGACTTGCTTTGTATGCCGATCATTCTCAGTTTCAGCTTGGCCTTGATGCGAGTGCTATTCGGCAGTAGAATGCCTAACTTTGTTTTTAGTAAAGGGCAGGTGATTTTCGCGGTTTTGTATTGCTCCTTGATCTTTGAGTGGGTCTTGCCCAAGTTGAACCCAATGTACACCGCTGATTTTTTTGATATTATCGCCTATGCTATTGGTGCAATGGTCTTTTATCGATTTTTAAACAAATGATTCGTATGCAAGCAACTATAGAAATCAGCATGTATCCGCTCAGCGAAAATTATGAGGAAAGAGTACTTGGGTTTTTAGACGCGATTGACCAATACCCAGCAATAAAGCGAGAAACAAATGGTGTTAGTACACTCTTATTCGGAGAGCTAACAGTATTGTTTCAAGTTCTGGAAAAAGAAATAGGAAAAGTCTTTTCCAAAGAGGAACAAGCAGCTATGTTCGTGCTCAAAATAGGTAAGGGCGAACTTAGATATGAAACGAAGTGGTAGTCTAGCTTGCGCTCTTTTGATTTGTTGTTATATTTGGGAGACAGTAATGGTGCTGATTTCTTGTGCCAGACTGTTGTCGCAGCTTAAAAATGTCAGCTAAAAGCGTAAAAATAAAGGTATCTCGACCAGCGCATGTCTACTCGATCATCAGCATTTCATTGGTGTTGTTCATCTTGGGGATATTAGGCGTTATACTTTTGCACGCCCGTTCTTTAACCACCTACTTTAAAGAAAACCTGGAGATCACCATCGTTTTAAAAGACAATGTCTCTGAAGGCGAATTAGAGCTATTTAAGCGACGTTTAGACGGAAGACCATTTACCAAGCAGTTGTACTTTGTGTCCAAGGAGGACGCCGCAAAGCGTTATGCGGAGGAGAACAAGGAAGATTTCACGGATGTACTTGGTTTTAATCCGCTTTTTTCTTCCTACAACCTATATCTTAAAGAAACCTACGCCAATTCAGATAGTTTGTCTGTGATCACGGAGCAATTGCGATCCAATAGCATAGTGTCTGATGTGTACTATCAAGAAGTCTTACTTGATTTAATTCATAAGAATATCAATCGAATAAGTGCATTTATGCTGGTACTTAGCATCATTTTCACCCTGGTGGCTTTCGTATTGATAGATAATACGATCAGAATGTCGATGTACACCAATCGCTTTCTGATAAAAAGCATGCAACTGGTCGGTGCGACCAGAACTTTCATTAGTCGACCATTTACCCGTCAAAGTTTGTATAACGGACTTGTCAGTGTATTGATTTGTTTGGTACTATTGGTCATTACCTTGATCATCGCGAGAATAAATATTCCAGAATTGGTATTGATCTATGACGGGCCTCGCTTTATTTTATTGTGTATAGGTATATTCGCGCTCGGCATGGGTATTTCTTGGTGGAGCACCCGTATAGCTGTACTAAAATACCTGAAATCACCCATCGATGAACTTTACTGATCGATAAGGGTATAACATAACAAACGAAATGGAAGATAATCAGACACCTATCATGACTTTCAGCAAACGCAATTACATGATCGTGGTCATCGGATTAGCGGTTATGCTGCTTGGGTGCTTTTTAATGGCAGGTGGTGGAGATGCCCCTGACTTAACGAAAACTTATCCAGAAGACACGCTTTACGGTTTTCAAAGAACCGCATTAGCACCTTTGGTTGTCTTAATCGGTTTAGGCATTCAAATATTCGCGATTTTCTATAAGGATGATTCCGCAGAGAGCGCGGAATGATTTTTTTGTCTAAGCTTTTACAAAAAGAAAACGGGCAGTTAGGAATTCCTAACTGCCCGTTTTTTGTTTTGTACGGTATTTGTGTTTTACAAATCAAGAATCATACGCTCCAGGGTAACTGGATTGCATTTTTACTTCTATATCCGCGACAGTTACTTCTCCGTTATCATCCATATCCAAACCGCTGTTTTGACGGTAGGCGATAGATGGGTCATAATACAGTACATACTCATTATTTTTTCCTACAGCAGCAGGATAGAGTACACACAATTTTAAATCAGTGAAAGAACGAATCTTTCCTCTACGATCAATGTGATCTTGTAAATAAGCTTCGACATAATCCAATTGATCCAAGATGTCAAAAGACGGATCCGAGATGCCTAATCTTTTGTACGTACTAGGCATGAACTGAATTAATCCGACCGCACCAGAACCACGACGGTTTTTCAAAGTCGTGTTGAAACCGGATTCAGAGTCGATCAAAGCCATTAACCAACTGCTTGGAATATCTAAGCGTTGAGCAATGTCGTTCACTTTTTCCGCGAAAGCAACTGGGGAGTCTGCGAATTTTGCGGCTTTTTTGATTAAATAAAGACCGTTCACATGAGCGATCTCGTTGTTGATGACTTTAGGTAGCGCTGATACTATATTTTCTTCAGCGGTTCCCAATGCATCTTGAGTAAGTGAAGGGGCGTTCACAGCGGCTGTAATAGGCAGTAAGGCGCCAAGCGTAGCCGTTAAGAGACGCTTTTTCATAAGATAGAATTGAATGAAGAAAAACCAAACAACTAACGGTAGAGGGTGGGGTTAAGTATACAGGGAGTAAATTTTACTCTACTCTTAGCATAGTGAGGTGGCTCGTTATTTGGTCGCGGCACAAACCCTTTTGTCAATGGAAAGTGATCTTGCAATAACTTTCAAAGCGGCGGCCGCAGTAGGCATTTTTAAGTGCCCATCGATTGATCATTCATCAAATCGGGCGCAAAATTACATGCAAAAACCTTAGCTGGCAAATGCTTTAGAAAAAAATCTTTCTGTTCTGGACTAACAGACATTAGTTTACAGTTGCTAGTCAAGCCACTATTAAATGTTTATATTTTTTGTGACCTATTTACTGTACCTATTGTAAAAACAGGGGGTTGAGTATTAAGCGTTTTTCTTTAATCGAGCCATATAGAAGCCATCCGTAGGACCTTCATGTGGGAAAAATTGCTTTTCATCTTCCAAAGAAAAATTTTTGTGATCGTCGAGGAAACGACGAATTTGCCCTTTATTTTCACTTGGGAAGATGCTACAAGTAGCATAAACCATCTTTCCGCCCACTTTTAAAAGAGATTGATACTCATCTAATATTTTTGCTTGCGTTTTAATGGTGGCAGCGATCTCTTCTGGCTGTAGTTTCCATTTTAGATCAGGATGTCTTCTTAAAGTTCCAGTATTACTACAAGGCACATCTAAAAGCAGTCTATCGGCTTTTCCCTGAAAAGGTTTTAAGGTTTTCGGCCCTTCTATAGCTCTGACTTTTACAAGCGGAGATTGGGATCTGCGCACTCTTTCATTCAGATTGCTGAGTTTTCTTCTTTCAATATCCAAAGCCAGAATACTTGCTTTTCCTTTTGATAGTGCGGATAAGTGCAAGGTTTTTCCTCCTGCTCCGGCACAGGCATCAATGATCTGCGCACCTGCTTCTAACTGATCTACTTCAAGAAAAGGAGCGATCGCTTGGGATCCTAGATCTTGGAATTCAAATAAACCTTTTCTGAACCAGTGGCTTTGCCCCAGTCTTCTTCTCGTGTTTAATACCAAAGCGTCCGGGTAGCCTTCAACAAGAGCGGCTTCGATCATATCGCGCTCAAAAGCTTTGAGCAATCTTTCGGGTGTGGTCAGCAGGCTATTTACCCTAATGTAAACTTTCGCCTCTTGGTTTAAGCCAGAAACGATTTCAGGCCATTGTTCACCAAGCTGTTTGCTGCCCCATTCCTGCATCCATTTAGGAATACTTTCAGCTATGGAAAGGTCTTCAATAGTGTTTTTTTGTCTTTCTTGAATTCCAGCAACGTCCACTTTAGAGAATTCTTCCCATTCGGGTAACTCATGAGTGTTTTGAACAACAACCCAAGTGCCTAATAACTGCCATAGGCGTTGGTGATTGATGATCCTTTTTTCATCAATACCACTTAAAAAGATGACTTTTCGCCACCACCTTATAATGTCATAGGAATAAGAGGCTACAAAGTGCCTGTCTCGCTTCCCCCATAATCTATTTGACCGAATGTAAGTAGGAATGTATTTGTCTGCATGTGCGCCTCGGAACATGACCTGTTCCAAGCATTGTATGACTCCTTCCGCAAGGTTTCGGTGTATCGGACGCAATGGTTTCATGAAAAGCGAAATTGGATGAGTTTCAAAAGATGCGCAAGTTAGGGCTATTCGCTTCCGCATTCAAAATTCATTTACTTTACCTACAAATTTTTCCATGTGCCCTGCGCGAGGGATAGGAGTGGAAATGAGTGCTTTGGATGCGCCCTGAGCGGCGGCATAAAAAGGCGGCCCAGAGGTAGCCATTTTTA
>JAHDGT010000629.1 GCA_020631675.1 Bacteroidota bacterium | reverse complement strand
CCCGAATTGCAAGGGATAGCCCGACCCTGTAGGCAAAAGCTTGCGCTTTTAGACATGAGACCCGAGACTCGAGTAGAGAGACTTTCGTGCTGTTTGCCGATTCTTTTGCTTACTGCTGGCGCAGGCTTTTGTATACAGGGGCACGCCCTAAATCACATAAAACAAAAAAGAGGAGCAAACCGAAGTCTGCCCCTCTTAGGAGAACATCAACACGTTCTTAGTTATTGCTCATTTTGCGGAGAATGAGGGTGTAGCCACCATCGGCGATGCTGGGGTCTAAACTGGTGTTGAGGTAGACGTGCAAAGGGGCGGGCTTGCCATCTGCGGATGGTGGTGGGGTGACACCCAGCGTACCATTAGGACCATCGAATTGGTAGTGGTAGGTGGTGTTGCCTACTTGGATGAGGCATTGGCGGATCCAGAATTGGTGCTCGCCTTCGCTGTAGGTGTAGTTGTCTGTTTTGAGCTGATCATTGGTTTTGGAGACCTGCAAATTACCGTAATCTCGACTGCTTTCACTGCCGAAATCCCAGATGAAATCGCCTGCTTCGTATTGGGGCAATTGATCAGGTGGTGCAAAAGCGGAGACGCCGACTACGGTCCATTGACCTTCAAAAACGGGTTCATAGTTTTGTGCGAAACCCAGGGTACTGCTGCCTAATAAAAAGAGGCTGAGGCTGAGGCAGATGCTATATAAGATTGAATTTTTCATGTTCTTGGTTTTTAAAAGCTGAGACTTGATCAATTAGCGATTTTGGTGAAGTGGAATACGGGCCCGTCATTGCTGATGCTGGGATTGATGTTCGTATCCAAGCTCAGGGAGACTCGGTGCTTGCCGTTGAATTCATTTTCACTGAGTTCTAAGAGGTAGAGACGCCCTCCGCCCATAGTGAAAAGGCAGTCGTTGAGCCAAAATTGATGATCGCCCGATGCTGGGGAGAAATCTTTGGGTACGGCTCTGTTCTTCACGATCTTGAGCGTATTATTGGCTTCGTTGAAGTGGTAGATCACCTCGCCCTTTTTGTACTGCGGGATGTCTTCTGGCTGTGCGAAAACAGACACATGATCCAAGCTGTACTGCCCGCTTAAATTGGCATTGAGCTTGACTTGGGTATGCTCTTTTTGCCCGGTGTATTCTCTTACTTTGACCTCGCCTTTTCTTGGCGTAGGTGTAGGTGTTGTGGTTTGGGTTTGCTGCCCGCTTTTACAGGCGGTGAAGCTTAAACCGAAGGTGATGATGGCTACTAGTGCCATCAGTGTGCATAGGTTTTTCATAAGAATGTATTGTGTTGATGTTATTTATAGTTGAGGTTGGTGTTTACTGACGTAGGAAAACATCATTCATGAACTGGAAGCCTTTGAGCTGCCCTTCTTCTAAAAGCAGCTTG
>JAHDGT010000180.1 GCA_020631675.1 Bacteroidota bacterium | reverse complement strand
CCCGAATTGCAACGGATAGCCCGGTTTGTGCAGTAAAAAGGGAATAACTGGTAGAGACGTTGCATGCAACGTCTTTTTGCCGATCCCTAATTCATTTGCCTTTATCAAGGTAATATTGAATGAAAAAACATCCCCCTTTTTATTGCACAAACGCACCCAAATAAACATCAACAAACAAGTAATCCATAAACCTAAACAGCAAATATGAAGGCAGTTGTATTAAAAGGAAAAGGCGCACCGGAGAAGGCTTTCGAGCTGATGGATTGGTATGTGAAGGATCCCAAGCCAGGGGAGGTGAAGGTGCGGGTGACGCATTTCGGTTTGAATTACGCGGATGTGGTGGCACGTTTGGGCATGTATCAGGATTGCCCGCCTTTGCCTACGGTGATCGGTTATGAGGTAGTGGGACATGTAGCGGCAATTGGCGAGGGTGTTGATCATGTGGAAGTAGGACAACGTGTAGTGGCTTTTACGCGTTTTGGTGGCTATGCGGAAGAGGTGTGTACCCAAGCGGATGGGGTTACGCCTATTGCTGATGATATGGATCCCGGTGAGGCAGTGGCTTTGGCTACGCAATATTGCACGGCTTGGTACGCGGCGGAAGAAATGGTGCGTTTGCACGAAGGGGATCAGGTTTTGGTGCGTTCTGCGGCTGGTGGTGTGGGTACGGCTTTGGTACAGCTTTGTAAGCGTAGAGGCTGTACGGTTTATGGTACGACGAGCAAGGCGGAGAAAATTGAATACCTCAAGCAAATTGGTGTGGATGTGCCGATCAATTATAGGGAGGAAAAGGATTGGGAAGTGATCAAGAAGCATTCGCCTTCTAAGAAATTGGATGTGATTTTTGATGCGGTTGGTGGTGCTGGTGTCAGTCAGGGAGTTGGTATGTTGGATGCTGGCGGAAGAATCGTGTGCTATGGGGCAGCGGTACTGAGTGAACGAGGGACGAATGTGATAAAGACGGCTTATAGGGCGATGAAATTTGGTATTTACCACCCGGTGCAGTTTATGATGAGTTCTAAGGCTTTGATCGGGGTGAATATGCTGCGCATTGCGGATAATAAGCCGAAAGTCTTGCGCCGTTGCTTGGAGAGCGTGGTGGATCTGACCCAGAAAGGGGAGTTGAAACCTACTGTTGGCGGACGTTACAATGTCAGTGAATTGAATAAGGCACATGAGGAATTAGAATTTGGGCAAACGATCGGTAAGATCGTGGTGGCTTGGGATTAACTATTGAACGATATGAGATCTATTACTACTTGGTTGGTTTTATTGAGCATTATTGCTCTTTTGGGCTTATTGGCTTATTTGAATTTTGCTCCGGGAGCGAGTGTTGATATGGCATCTTATAATAAGGTGAGAACAGAGGCGGATGCTTTTTTTGAAAAGGGAGATTTTCAAGCAGCTGCAAGTGCGTATAATCGTGCTTTGCAGTACAAGCCGGGTGATCGTTATGCGGAATCTAAGTTGGAGGAGATCGGGGAGAAGTCTTCTAATACCTTTATGCGCTTTTATGGGGGCAGTGGCAATGAACAGGCGAATGCTTCGATCGCTACGGAAGATGGTGGTTATTTGATCGCTGGTACGGTTTCCTATAAGAATGATCCCAAAAGAGGTTTGGCGGATATGTTATTGATGAAGTTGGATGAATTCGGTCAACCAGAATGGGAAAGAGTGTATGGTGGTAAAGGTTTTGACGCGGCTTTTGATATGATCAAATCTCCTAAGGGCGGCTATTGGGTGGTAGGTACGAATTGCTCTCAGGATAACGGATCGGGGAGTCCGAGTTGTCAGGGCTGGTTATTGAAGGTGGATGAGAATGGTAGAAAGACAAATGAGAAGTTTTACTTGCTGAAAGGAAGCGATCGGGAAAAATTCGCAAAAGCCTTGAACTCTTATTCGGATGAATTTTACGTGCTCAGTATGTCTACTTATGAAAGCGGGGAAGCACAGAGTAATTTGTACTTTTTTGATGAAAAAGGAGATAGCTTAAGGCGAGCGTCTTTTGGTGATCTTTTGTATGATAATGAGCCAGCGGGTATGGTATTAAATGAGAATACCGAGCTGACAGTTGTATTGAATGGCTTGTTGAAGAAAGCTGCTAAATCAAACGATAAGTTTGATGCGGCGAAACACCGTAAATACAATGTGAGAGTAGTGCGTTTGACCGAAGAGTGGAACCAGACCTATAACAGAGTAATGGTTTCTTCGAATAATATCACTAAGGTGAGCGATGTAGCAGAATCCAAGAAGGAAACGAATGTCTTTGTGGGTTTTGGTGTGAATGGGGAAGGGCTTGGTATGCAGTCTTGGATGTTCTCACTCAATAAGAAAGGGGATGTGTTGTGGAATAATTATATGGGGGAAGCAGGAACGGATGCGCTTTACAGTTTGACGCCCTCGAAAAAATCTTTTGCCGCATCTGGTGTAGTAAATGGAGGGGCTCTTTGGCTGCTTAATTTTGACGACAGAGGCAAAGTGCTCTGGGAAGAGAGACATGGAACAGAATGGGGTAAAGGTACTGTAGGTTATGGCTTACAGATCATGAATACCCCTGATGGTGGTTTGTTCACGGTAGGGAAACAGGTGTCGGGAAATCAGGATCAGTTTTTAGTGATGCGAACAGATGCGAAAGGACAGTTGAAAGGTAAATAACAAAAAAGGGCGAATCTTAACGATTCGCCCTTTTTTGTTAGGCACTACCTAAATAGCTCTTCAATAATTTACTCTTATTAGCAGAACGCAATTTGTTGATCGCCTTGTCCTTGATCTGACGTACACGTTCACGCGTTAAGCCGAAACGCTCGCCAATGTCTTCTAAGCTCATGCTGTGCTCAACGCCAATACCGAAGTATAACTTGATCACATCACACTGACGTTCTGTAAGCGTGGATAAAGAGCGTTCGATCTCATGACGCAGCGACTCCATATAGTCCAAGTGCTTGTCTGTTTTGGGTGTATTGCTGTTCTCTAATACATCCAAAAGCGAGTTGTCTTCACCTTCTACGAAAGGTGCATCTACAGATACGTGTCTGGCAGCTACCCCTAAAGTGGTTTCTACTTCAGTGGTCTCAATACTTAACACCTCTGCCAATTCATCCGCACTAGGCTCTCTTTCGAACTCTTGCTCTAATGCCGAGAATGCTTTATTGATCTTGTTCAGTGAACCTACCTTATTCAATGGTAAACGCACGATACGAGATTGCTCAGCTAATGCTTGAAGGATCGACTGGCGAATCCACCATACAGCATAGGAAATGAATTTGAAACCACGAGTTTCATCGAAACGCTGTGCGGCTTTGATCAAACCCAGATTTCCTTCATTGATTAGGTCAGATAGAGATAAACCTTGATTTTGGTATTGCTTAGCAACAGAAACCACGAAACGAAGATTCGCTTTCGTTAACTTCTCCAAAGCTTCTTGATCACCTTGCTTGATCCTTTTCGCCAAATCTACTTCCTCTTCGGGAGTAAGGAGATCCACTTTTCCGATCTCCTGTAAATACTTCTCAAGAGACTGACTCTCTCGATTGGTTATGGATTTGGTAATCTTTAGTTGGCGCATAAATATTCCAGATAATTAGTAGATGGTCAAAAAAAAATATAGTCTTGACCGCCTTATCAAGTTCTTGGTTATTGGTTCAGTCGTTCAGAAGTGATTCATCTTTTGAAAACAAAAGCGATCAGCATGCAAGCGAAAAGGTGCACAGACATTTTACAAAGTTACGGCAAAAATATCTTTTCCATGGGAAGTCAATGGTAAACAAACTCAACATGGTGTCAAAAAACCTATAAAGCCGCAATTGAATATCCTCCAATATATAGGAAAACATTCAACTTCTGCAAGAGCTTGCCACATTTTTGACATATTTGAACCCGTTTAGAATGCATTTATCCCGAAATTGGTTCAAAGATTTTGAGAAAAAAATATTTTGTAGTTTATTGCGGAAAATCAAGGCAGTAGATTTTAAACATTTTTTATCACTTAGCCTTGTCGCAGTGATGCTTATAAAGCCTATGAAGGTTCCATTGTATTGCTATGTTCTGATATTTTTTCATGAAACAACGTGTAAATGTCTAGAGTGAAATACACTATGGATTTTGTGATCAAATCTTCTCCAAAGATTTTGTACGACTTTTTGTCTACGCCGGAGGGATTGGTAACTTGGTTTGCGGATCACGTGGATAGCATTGATGCAAATTTCAGTTTCTTCTGGGATGGCTATGAAGAGAAAGCTGTCGTTTTAGATAAAATGGAAAATGAATACATCCGTTTTAAGATGTTAGATTCGGATGACGGAGAATACCTTCAGTTTAAAATTGAAAAATCACCTGTAACGGGTGATACTATTTTAATCATCACGGATTTCTGCGATGATGATGAGGTTGATGATCAACAGATTCTCTGGAAAAGCCAAATCCTTGCTCTTACCGGTAGAGTAGGTGGGGCGAATTAATGAAATGAAATGCACTTCATTTGCTGATTGATCGTATATTTATTTTTGCGATAAATCAGCATTCATTATCTTTCATAACAGGATTTCCCTTGCCTGTTTCATTCAAGCTATCCCCCCTTTCAGCTTGGTATGCACTTGCGTGCTATAAATTATCTTTCCCATTCCAATGGGCAGCTTCGCTTTCAAATGCCTCCTAATAGTTCGCACTTCCATCTCTCCTAAGTGCAATGCGTTTGTATGCCTACTACTCATTTGCTCTTTTTCTTTTTTCTTCTGTACCACTATAGTTTTCGCCCAGCCTGATTCTTCGCAGGCTGCTATTGATTCTGTGAAACAAGCTTTCGATACTTCAAAAAACGCGGACAAGCTGGATAAAGCTTATCGTTTGCGCTTTAAAGCGGATTCTCTGGTCAAAATCGGACAAGTCAAAAAGGCTGTCGCAAATGCTAATCAAGCGGCTTTGATGCATTTGGGTATGCGACAGAATAGACTGTATGTAGAGACTTATTATGTTATAGCTAAGGAATTAGTTCGCGCCAATAGACATGATGAAGCATTAGCGTTGATCAAACGAGCATATCTTGTTGCCGATAAAAAGTTGGATGACAATGATCCGCTCTTTGCGGACCTCTACGATACTCAAGCATCCATTCATCGTTTGAGAGGAAATTACAAAGAGGCGGTCGACGCACATCTTAAATCCATTAGCATTCATTCTAAAAACCACGGTGGGAATTCTGAAGCCGTAGGCAGGGGCTTTTTCAATTTAGGTCGTTCCTACTTCGCGGATAACGACTTGCAAAATGCCATGCTCTACAACCAAAAGGCATTGAACATTCAATTGCAATTGTATCGCGAGAATCATCCTAATGTTGCTGCCACTTACAACAATATTGGTCTGATCAATAGGGAATTAGGCAATTTTGAAGAGTCTATCCGATCCTATCAAACCGCAATTAAAATTCGGTCAGACTTAGTAGAAATGGAAAACCCGATATTAGCGGATCTGCATACTTCTCTCGCTATTTCTTACCTAAAGGCCGGGCGACATGAAGATGCTTTAGTCAGTGCGCAAAAGGCGAATGACATTCTTCTTCTATTTTTTGAAGAGAACCATTCTGGTTTGTATCAGAATTACAAAACGATAGGAGAGGTCTATCTAAAAACACAACGACCGGAATTGGCGAAAGACTTTTATGAGTCCGCTTTGAAAAATCGTTTAATGGATTTAACCCCCGGTCATCCTGAAGTAGCGGAAGCCTATAAGAACTTAGGAGATTGTGCCCTGAAAAACAAAGCGTCTGATCAAGCCTTGAAATACTATGCACAGGCCTTGCAAAGTTTACAGGCAGGAGAGGGGATAGGAGAATCGGAAAATCTAAAATCGATCAGCAAAAGCAGAACCGAGCAATGTGGTTTGGGACATGTGCATTCCTTGCCCTTGCTTTTCTTAGTACAAAAAGCTCAAGTCAATACCCACCATAGCATTTTCAAAGGCAGCCAAAATAAAGATGACTTAAAGGTCGCCATACAGATCGCCTTAGAAAGTCTGACCACCATCGATGCGATCAATAGATCCTATAACATTCACCATTACCACCATTTTAAATTAGAAGAGGCACTCGGCTTTTTCGAACAGGTCATGGATCTCTGTTTCCAGTTTTACACTTTGTCTGAAAATGATGCTCAAGCGCAGCAATGGGCTTTTGAAGCAGCTATGAATATCGTTGAACTTCAACAGTATACTGTTTGGCGATTTCACGATAAAGATGCTCCGGTTGTAGGCGTGAATAATGTGTCGGCACATAAGATCGGTCGAGAAAGAGAAACCAGTATCTTATTGGATCTTTACCGATTTGAAGTGCTTGAAGAGCTCCAAAGAGAAGAATACGCGGATACCATTTACTTGAAAGATCGTTTTGCCCGTATAGATAGCATGGAAAAGGAAAGGGCAAAGTTGATGCGTGAGTTTAATACCGACCAGCCCGACTATTACCGACTGTACCACGATTGTGAAGGCCGAAGATTAGATGTTGAGAAAGTAAGAAACTTTTTAGGCGGACAAGTGGAAAGTGGCGCACTTGTGTATTTCTTTTTAGGGAAACGCAATGCCTATAGTTTAGCCATGAATGGAGAGGCTTTCCAAATGGAACAACTGCGCTCTGTCAGAGATGTTGAGCAATATGTGATCGATTACCACAAGTGGATGACCTCTGGTACTGCCATCACGGAGCATGATGCTAAGGTGAACGGAGAAGCGATCAAGCTTTCCAGAAAGCTATATGCTGAATTGATCGCCCCGATCCAACAAATACTGAATGAAAAACAAAGCCTGCGGATTATTCCAACAGGTATTTTGACCAACTTGCCTTTTGAAGCATTGTTAACAGAAAATCTACCCTTGAATGCGCATCACAGTCTAGAGAATGCACCTTATCTGTTAAAACAATATGAGATCAGTTATAGCGACGGTGTTTTCTTCGCTTTGCATGACAGGGAATATGATCAATCTGATAGGGATGGGGGGATCGGTATCTGGTCCAGTACCTACGATCGAGATATGTTGGGGCTTTCTCAAAATCAATTGATCGCTACTTTAGCCACCAGCATGCATGCGGAGTTGAAAAAATCAGCCCAAGAAGCTACTCTGGTGGGCGACTATAGCGGTGAGGTGTTCAGTGATAGAAATGCTTCTAAATACAGTTTTAAGCAAAAATCTTCTGATAAAGGAATCATTCATCTCGCTTTACATGCTTTGCTGAACGAAAACAGAGCCACCGAGTCTAGCATTCTATTCAATTCTGAAGAAGGATTGGTTTACAATGAGTTGGTCAACAATGAGGTCAAAACTTTATCCTTAAAGGCCTATCTCGTTCTAATGAGTGCTGTGAACAAACAAAGACCTGATACACAAAAAGCCTATGCTAAATTGCTCATGAATAGAAGTTGGGGCACAGCCGGCTGCCAGAATGTGATCTCCTCTTTTTGGCGTACCGAAGACGCGGCACTCACACAACTGCTAGAAGATTTTTACAGCAATATTAACCAAGGAGAATCTTTAGCCAGGGCATTGCATTTAAGCAAATTGAATTTGCTTAAAAACAAGCAATACGCACATCCTTACTACTGGAGTGCTTTGCAATTTTATGGTGACCCCGACTACCGCCCTAAACAGAGACCTTGGCTTTTAGTTGGTTTAGGACTGCTCGCATTGCTCGTTTTAGGAGGCGGGGGCATTACTTGGTGGATGCGCAAAACTTAATTTAGCCCAGCTTGCTCTTATAATCATTGTAGTCGAAAGACCGAAGCATTCGCAATTCACCATCCTGTTTTAAGAGAGCGATATGAGGGTGCTGCACCCCATTGAAAAAAGTGGTTTTCACCATCGTATAATGGATCATATCCTCAAAAACAATAACATCCCCAGCTTTTAATGGATGATCAAATTGGTAGGCTTTCATAAAATCACCCGCCAGACAACTGTTACCCCCTAAACGATAGCAATTTTCGCCTTTTTCATTCTCAAGCACCTCATTATTCGCCCCCAATACTGCTGGTCGGTAAGGCATTTCCAAAGTGTCAGGCATATGGCAGGTAAAACTACAATCCAACATGGCGGTTTTAATGCCTTGTCTTTCCACTAGGTCTAAAACAGTGCTATAAAGTACGCCTGTTTCCCAAGCAAAAGCAGATCCCGGTTCCAAGATCACTTCCACATCATGTTTTTGCTTAAAAGCTTTTAATAGTCCGATCAAGTGCTCAAGGTCATAACCTTCCCGCGTCATTAAATGACCACCGCCCATATTGACCCACTTTACCTGCTTCAATGCGAAATCAAAATTAGTTTCCAATGCTTGTAAAGTGCGCTCAAGGGTGTAAGAATCATTTTCACATAAAGCATGAAAATGCAAACCTTCTATTCCCTCTGGCCAAGCCCTGTTTAACTCTTCCATACCCACACCTAATCTCGAGCCATCAGCAGCTGGATCATACAAGGCTGTTTCCACCTCAGAATAAGCGGGATTGACTCGTAAACCACAAGAAACCTCCTGTTCAAAATCAATAATAACGTTCTTATAACGTACCCACTCACTAAGTGAATTAAAACTAATGTGACTGCTGCAATTTAAGATTTCTTTAAAATCGGCAGGGGCATATGCC
>JAHDGT010000628.1 GCA_020631675.1 Bacteroidota bacterium | reverse complement strand
ACCTCCATCACATGATTTATGGTAGAGTCTTTTATTCCTTCGCAACCCACTAACCTATAGGCCGCATAATGCGTACCATTCGTAATATTATATCCCAGCGGACTGACTTCTATACAATCACTTTCTCTTTCTAATATTCGTAAAATCGTAGCATGGTTTTTCATCAGTGCGTTAAAGGTCTCGGACATACCGCACGAAAGAAATAGGCTTACCGAAAAAAGTAAACCCACGAAAAGCAAATACAGCTTGTTCATCTTATTTGTATTTTCTGTGAAAAAAGAGCCGCTTAGTAAAGTTGAACTAAGCCAGACGTATAAAACAACCTCTTCAAATATAATAAAATTCCCTTTGTGTGGGTTTTTGTGCGGGCTTACCTTTATTGAATGAAAAAAATGAGCACGCTTTTTACTCCACTATTACTGCTACTAATGGTCATCACTGCCTGTCATTCTCAAAAGGGGATACAAAAGGAGTCGCCGGTATTACATCAACCACAGGAATTAGAGCCAGCTCCTGTCTACTCTGATGAATATGAACACGCCCCATTAGATGCCCCCAGTTTCTCAGATGCCGACTGGCCCGCCAACGAAAGAGAAAACAACTACCGCCAAAGAGCGAAATCAGCTTATGGCATAGACATTCAAAAAATCTTTTTTGGACATAATAATAGTGAGATCACCGCTCTGCTCATCAATACAGACAAAAAGCTCAAAGAGGCAGATTTGCTAAGCCTGCAAAAGCAACTATATACTGTTTTCCCGGATCATGCTCGCGCCACTTTTTATAGTATTTACAGCAGCCAATCAAAACGCTATGCCATCGTCAGTTCTAAGAAAGGCTATGGCAGCTATGACGAGCAATACTACAGCTACAAAGACTTTTTAAAAGAAGCGAAAACAAGACTTGAAAACTACGAAAAATTCAAGGCGGAATCCCCGTATATCAATACCCATCAATTGGAAGGGATGTATGTGCCGTTAAGCGGCTTTTCGCCCATGGATCATAAGATTTACAGCACCAATTGGGTCTTCGCCAAAGATGACAGTGAATCTTGGGTCATGTACGTCTTCAGCAGTAAAAACGGGGAAGTACGTAATATCACCAAAGGTGAAGACCGCTACATATCCAGATACAACAATGAAAGCACCATCTACAAAATCCTACCCAATGGCGACTTAGTATCAATCAGTACCTACTATGTTACCGAAGCGGATCAGAAATACGGCTCTTACTTTTTACGGATCAATCCCTGATATGATTGAACTTAATATAAAATTATATTCAATTGATTTAATGAGGTGGTTTTACAAAAACTTTAGCCCTTTACTATTAAGAGTCGACCTTTTTCATTTTAGTTATTTCGGTTCAAAAAGGCGTTAAGAAATCCAGAC
>JAHDGT010000179.1 GCA_020631675.1 Bacteroidota bacterium | reverse complement strand
ATGGGTAATTAAAGCAATCAAATTTAGCAAAAAAACATATACGCAAGTAAAGGAGCTGTCTAAGTTAGACTAGCTCCTTTCCGGTTTGTGCTTAACGTGTAACGGTTATGTTTCCTTTAGATCTACGGATCTCACCATCATTGAAGGTTACGGTGACCGTATAAACATAGACATCGATCTCAACGACCTTATTGTCTTTATAGCGGCCATTCCAACCTTCATTGGAGCCTCCACTTCTAAAGATCTCGTTACCCCAACGATCGTACACCATCATATCCACGGTCGCGATATTGGTACCTACTACATGGAAATTATCGTTAACGCCATCTCCGTTAGGACTGAAGGCATTTGGAATCAGAATGATGTTCGGCAAGGTAACATTAACGGTCACCTCATCTGAAGAGCTACAGCCATTCTCATCTGTTGCTGTTACGATATAGGTAGTGGTGGTATTTGGTGAAACCACTGGGCTTCCTATAGTGGTCAGCGTATCTGACAATTCACCTCCTGTCCACTGGTAGGTGACCGCGCCTCCTAAGGCACTGAAACCAGTAGTGGTCAAAGTAACATCATTACCCGCAACGATATCAGTATCAGCGATAGTGGTCACTGTTACATCTGTGATGTTGATGTCAGTGATGAAGATGTCTGTACAGTCACCATCAGAAATAGATAAGGTAACTGTTTCAGTACCTGAACCTACGAAAGAGATCTCATGCGGACCTTCACCTGTAGCTGTACCTGCTGAACCGAAGTCCCAGTTTATCGTAGCCGTAGCGCTCGCACTGCCTGTGAAGTTAACCGCTACGGTTTCACCTGTACATACCACATCAGGCACCAAGGTAAAGTCGGCAACAGGTTGAGATAGTACCTCCACTTGTATTTGCTCGGTGTACAAGCAGTTATTAGCGAGGTCGGTGTATTCGTAATCTATGGTGTAGGTACCTACACCCAAGCTTGCCGGGTCAAATTGAGAAGCCAATGTGCCGTCAATATAGAAATCTCCACCATCAGGAGTAGCCGTTAAGCTTACAGCAGGCGCACTTTCGCAATAGCTGGCAGCTATGCCATCAATGGTCACCACTACATCAGGGCAATCTTGTGCTTGACAATCAGCTGTTCCTGCTGGACCATTCGGGCAGCTGTTTTCGCTGATACCAAGAACAGAGAAGCTCACATTCTCATTCACATCTAATCCCGTCACTTCATAGCTGTTTCCTGTAACGATTTCAGTAACAGGAGCACCTGTATCATCCGTATAGGTGATCTCATAGTCACTCACTCCGATATCATCCCAGTTAAAGGTGATGCTGGAAGTAGTGCTTGTACAAGTTACATCAGGTGCGACCAATAGATCGGTCACTGTAATACTTGCTGTGAATTCATCAGAAGAACAGCTATTATCATCTACAACCGTCAAGCTAATGGTCTTCACACCGCTGCTTGCCCAGCTTACGGTATGTGGACCTTGTCCTGTACCCGTATCCGCGGTACCTCCATCGAAGTCCCAAGTATAGGTAGAAGTAGAAGTAGCGGTTCCAGTATAGGTGATCGTTGTTGTTGAAGTGCCATCTGTATCAATACAAATATCCGCATCAGCAATGGTGAAGTCCGCTGTAGGTTGTGCAAGAACTTCAATGTCTACGATCTCTGTGTATTCACAGTCGTTATCAGGGTTAGTATAGGTGTAAATCAAGGCATGTACCCCTACACCTGCTACAGCAGGATCAAAGTCTAAACCAGTAACACCAGGACCTGTTAAGGTACCGCCAACAGGATCAACTACAGCGGTTAATGGTGTGTCATTCACACAAACAGGAGAGGTAATATCAATGGTAGGTTCGATATCTGTAGGACAGTCAGCCGCATCGCAATCTGCTATACCAGCCGGGCTGTTGCCACAAACACCGCTATTCACTGCTACTACAGATATACTTGCGTTTTCGCCAACAGATAAGCCTGTAGCCTCGTAAGTCAATGCACCAGCAGTTAATTCAGTGCTTGTACCATCAGGCGTGGTCACGGTCACTTCATAGTCTTCAGCACCCGTAATGTCCAACCACTCGAAAGTAACAGAAGAGGTCGTGGAAGTACAGCTAACCACAGGCGTTGCTAAAGGATCAAGCACATCAACTGTCAATGCGCTTTCTGTAGAGGTACAGCCATTTTCTTCAACTGTTAGTGTGATGTTTTTCGCACCAGCAGTAGCCCAGCTTACTGTATGTGGACCCTGTCCAGTTCCGCTTACTGCGACACCGCCGTCAAAGTCCCAAGTATAAGTAGCAGCAGCCGTAGCTGTTCCTGTATAAGTGATTGTTACCTCGCTAAGACCATCATTACAAATTTCTGTTAGATCGGTAGTGATGTCAGAAGTAGGAATGGCATTAACCGTAAAGTTGACGAAAGTCTCATAGTCGCAATCTGTTGCTGGATCCGTGTAGGAGTAAGTAATGGTATTGGTACCCACTACTGCGATCGCAGGATCAAAATCAGAAGCTGTCACGCCATCGCCACTCCAAGTACCACCAGCAGGTGTGCCTACTAAAGCAACTGCGGCATCTGTAGCGCAGAAAGCAGTGATCGCATTATCAATGGATACGACTACTGTCGGACAATCTTGAGCTGTACAATCAGAGGTACCCGCTTCACTATTACCACAAGGCGCATCACCTATCGCTAATACTGAAATGTCTACTAAGTCACCAACATCCAAGCCCGTCACTTCGAAGCTTGTGGCACCAGCTGTCAATTCTGTGGTTGTACCATCAGGTGTCGTATAGGTCACTTCATAATCTGTAGCATCCGTGATCGCCGCCCACTCGAATTCCACGCTACTGGTCGTACTACCGATGCAGCTTACTAGTGGTGTTTCAAGAGGTTCAGATAAATCAATTGGCAGTTCTACTAAAGCAGACGTACAGCCCGCATCCGTTACTGTCAATCCAATATTCACAGAGCCGGTTCCAGCAGCGAATGATAAGATAGGCGCAGTGTCTGTTCCAGTATTCGTCCCACCTGCGAAATCCCAAGTGTAGGTTGCTCCAGCACTAGCCGTACCTGTGAAAGTCACATCAATAGCAGATGTACCATCCGCACAAATTTCAGTTGCGGAAAGGGTGAAGTCGGCAGTAGGTTGAGTTGCTACGTCAATGGTATAGGTATCTGTATATTCACAGTCTGTTGCTGCATCGGTATAGGTATAAGTGATCGTATTGGTACCAATGATTGCTGTTGCGGGATCAAAATCAGTACCGCTGACACCATCGCCACTCCATGCACCACCTGTTGGTGTTGCCAGTAGTGCGATTGCCGCATCAGCCGAGCATAAGGTCGTCTCTGTATTATCGATCGTAACGGTAAGCGTTGGGCAATCTTCTGCTGTACAAGCGATTGTTCCCGCTGCACTGTTACCACAACTTCCTGTTCCTATGGCTACTACACTGATCGTTACTTCGTCACCTACATCCAGTCCGCCCTCGGTATAAGTTGTTGCACTGATCACTGAAGTACTTGAACCATCAGGTGTGGTTACAGTGATCTCATAGTCAGTAGCTCCGGTAATGTCCGCCCAGGTGAATTCTACGCTATCAGTCGTTGTCGTACCACATTGAGGATCCGGAGTAGCTAAAGGAATATCCACGGTGATATCGGCAGAGAAAGGCTCACTTAAGCAAGTCGCTTCTTCTACGGTCAAGCTGATCGTTTCCATACCCGCACTTGAGAAATCCAGCTCATAAGGACCAGCACCTGTACCAGAAACTACGGTGGCACCACCGAAGTCCCAGTTATAAGTAGCCGTAGCAGCAGCTGTTCCTGTGTAAGTAGCAGTTGCTGTGTTCACACCATCCGCACAAATGTCGGTATCCAAAGTAAAGTCAGCCGTTGGAGCCGCTAAAATATTAATGGTGATAGAGCCATTGGTGATACAACCTGCCTCATCATAAGTATAGTTGATCAGATGAGAGCCAACGCCTGCTACTGTCGGGTCAAAAGTGCCATCATCAGGACCGATGATACCTGTACCAGACCATGTTTCCGTACCACTGCCATCGCCTCCTGTAAGCACAGCATTTAAGCTTAGTTCCACCATGATCGGCGCAACACAAATGTCAGCAACAGGGTCAATTGCCACTGTAACAGTAGGGCAATCTTGTGCGATACAAGATGTACTAGTAATGGTATTCGGGCAAGCCCCTCCACTGATCGCTTCCACGTCGATGAATACCTCATCACCAGGGGATAATCCTGTAGCGGTATAGCTATTGCCTGTAGGTGTCACCACGCTACCGTCTACTGTAACAGTAAAGCCAGTAGCACCAGGAACAGGATCCCAAGTAAAGGTCACTTCACTTGTCGTTGAGCTACAATTGATCACAGGATCCGCAAGTGGTGTTTCCACTTCCACATCAGTTGTGAATAAAGTAGAAGTACAACTGCCGTCTGTTACGGTTAAACTAATTGTTTTCGTGCCTGCGGTCGCCCAGCTAATATCATGTGGGCCAGGTCCGGTCACAGCTGCGGGCGTACCTCCATTGAAGTTCCAATCGAAAGTGGCAGTAGCACTCGCTGTTCCAGCAAATTCAATAGTAGAAGTCCCATCCAAACAAATAGGCGTGGTTACGGTAAAGTCAGCCGTAGGCTGTGCGACCACACTTACAATTTGTTGGTGTACATCATCACAAGGAGCGGAACCTACTACATATTCCACTAAGAAGTCGCCCACACCTAAAGCAGCAGGGTCAAAGCTTGTTGCTGCTGCGCCTTCAATGGTAAACGCACCTCCAAGAGTAGCCAATGGTGTGATCCAGTCATTTAATGTCGTAGCAGGATCACTCGTACAGAAAGTAGCAGGTGAAGCTAAGAAATCAGCGACACCACCTTCTCCAATCGTTAGCGTGAAATCGGCCGTAAAAGGACATATAGCTGGTCCGACGACATATTCTATTAAGTAATCTCCTGAACCCAATGCAGCAGGATCGATTTCTGTTGCAGTGACTCCATCAATAGCGAAGGTTCCTCCGATACTTGATCCAAATAATAAAAAGTCATTCAAATCAATTGGAGGAGTAGAAGTACACACATCGGTATCGTAGAACAGTACCGCTTGTGCTCCTTCCGCCACATTAAGTGATTGTTCCGAGCTATCCTCGCAATCACCTGCGCCTACAGTATATACAATATCCATGGAACCCCCATAAATACCGAACCAGAAGTTAGGATCAAAAGTACCCGCAGCGATCGGCGTACCGTCAGCGAAAGACCATTGTCCTCCTGGGGTCGCTGTCGCATCTACATAATCATCTAAATCAATGCTTCCTGAAGAAGTACATAAAGCTGTTGGCGGCGTCCAAGAAGGATCCGGAGTACCCACTACAGTAATAAAGTCTTGCTCTGTTGCGATACAAAAACCAGAACCCAATGTATACTCTACCATATGCGGCCCTTCTGTTAAAACATTAGGGTCGAAAGTAGCAGCAGGCACACCGTCTATTAGCCAAGTACCGCCAAAGTCAGAGCCCGGGTCAAGTAGTGTATCATCTAAATCGAATCCAGTATCACCTACACAGTAAGAATAAGCAGGAGGCGTCCAAAGTGGAGTACCCGCAGCTTCTACGGTAACGGTAACCGTAGCCATCGCATCTGTACAAGGTGCTGTTCCGGTGAGTGTATATTCAAATACATAGTTACCAGCTACCTGTCCGTCAGGATTAAATGCAGCTGTCGCGTCTGTACTTAGATCCACACCTGCGAAATCAGGCACATCACTACCAGAAGCCAATGCCCATGCCCCACCTGATTGTGGCGCACCAGACAATTCATTGAATAACAAGATATCTCCTGTTGGAACGCTACTACAGATAGGTCCTAAAGTAGCGTCTCCACCTGCATCGGCGGCAGCATTAACTGTGATCGGGAATACCGCGGCATCCGGACAAGAACCCGGCTGTGCCGCTGTAGGTGTGAAGGTTACTTCATATACACCTGCATCAGCAGCAGTAGGGTCAAAGTTAGCCCCAGTAACTGTTGCTGGGGAAGTACCTCCAGGTGTATTGGTCAGTGCCCATGCACCTGGGTTTCCTGTTACATCCGTATTTAGTAGCACATCCAAATCTATCGCTAGATCGGTATTACACATATCATCAATAGAGCCTGCCGGTAAAGTTGGACAACCACAATCATTTACAATGATCGTAACAGAACCTGTAAAGTCACTACAAGCAGGGTCGTTAGCAGGGAGTGTATAAGTAAAGGTGAAAGTAGCCGCACTCGCACCATCAAAATCAATAGTAGGGAAAGTTACAGCAGCACCTGCCGCAGCCGCAGCACCGCCATCATCAGTCCAAGTTGCAGCAGCAACATCACCATTTGTTATACCACTTACCAATGCACCCAGGTCAACAATAGAACCCGCACCCGTTGTTCCATCTGTACAATAAGTATCAGCAGGGTCAGTCAGCGTAGCAGTAGGCTGAACAACAACCGTCAATGCAACTTCCGCTACTGCTGTACAATTTGTTGTTCCTACGATCGCATAGACCACATCTCCATTAGCCCCCGTATGAGCGGTAGGATTGGTGATGCCAGTAGCAGGATCCAAGGCATCCGTATACCAGCCTTCTATACCTTCTCCATCAGGGTCGACATCAGCAGCAGCATCATTCAAGTTAAAAGATGCAGTACCATCACCTGGATTTGTTTCACATTCGGTGAGGCTACTGTTCGCCACATTAGGCGCAGCACTCAAGGTGAACGACTCATCATCTGAAGCTTGGCAATCAGGACCAGGTGTTGTGTAAGTGATCGTATAAGTAGTACCGGCTGTTAAGCTGGATAAATCAATCAAACCAGAAGTAGCATTTATCGTGGCTCCTCCATCTATTGTCCAAGAACCTCCTGTGGTCGCGGTAGGATCGAGCGTTAAAGCAATATCCGCATCATCGGCACATACATCAGTTGGTGCGGCATCTATTAATGCCACTTCCCCATCTGCAAGCTCTAAAGAGAAAGTGTCACTATCTCCGCAACTGCTGAAAGGTAAGTTTGGTGTGGCGTAAGTAATGGTATAAGTACCCGCAGAACTTGCTGAAACATCTATCGCTCCTGTTAAGGCATTGATGGATAAACCAGCTGGGATAGCCGTCCAAGCACCACCAGAAGTGAATGTTGCTACATTATCAGGGCTTGGGAATAAGGTTGCCGCAGTAGGTGAAATACAAACAGAAGTTTCATCATAACTGAATTGCCCATCTTCTTGTGTCTCTATTTGCAGTGTGAAGCTATCTGTATCCCCACAAGGGTTAGTCGCTCCATAATTGGGTGTTTCATAAGTGATGGTATAAGTGCCAGCAGCACTATTTTCCACATCAATTTCACCAGTAGTGGCATCAATGACAAGTCCAGCAATATTAGCGAACCACGTACCGCCAGTAGTAAAAGTAGTCGCATCATCTAAAACAGGCGACATGCTTGTTGCACCTACGAACGTACACACACTCGCATTATCATAAGAGAACTGTGCATCCTCTTGAGGTGTTAAGGTCAATTCTATTGGTTGTGGAGCACTTGGGCAGGGAATGGTTCCCAGCTGAGCTTCCACCCAATAAGTGCCACTTGTAGTAACAGTAGTGACCGAACTTGCCAGATCAGGGGCAGTACCCGTTCCATCATCTTCATAATAGACAAATGTAGCAGAACCAATGCCTGTACCGGTCAAGCCACCGTTCAAAGTTGTTAGATCAAAAGAAGTAGGCGTACTACAGTCGAATACAGGTGAAGCGGCAACGGGGTCTAGTACCGGGACAGGGTCAACGATCAATTCAACGATCGCTGTATCAGCACAACCGTCCGCATTTTCACCTCTAACATAAATAAGTGCATCCCCACTATTATAAGGATCCGAAAGCGGACCAGATCCGCTCAAGGCATCCGCAGCAGTAGCATGATAGGTGATCGTTAAAGTACCACTAGGGTCGATCATCGTACTTGCTGTTCCAAGTGGGAAATCGAAAGTACCAGAACCTACAGGGTCTTCACAGAATTGTAGTAGTGCGCCATCAATAGTCGTAGCAGGATTAACAACAAAGCTCTCGGCTATCGGCGTTAAACAATTCGCGTCCTCGATCACTGTGAAGTTGTGTGTACCACTTGAAGTAGGGGTAAAATAGTAGGGGGATGTCGTTATATTGAGATTTTGCGTTGTGCCGCCATCCACACTATAATTAATGTTCCAAGGCGTGATACCTGTCAAGGTCAGTTCAATAGAGTCTCCTTCACAGATAGAAGGCTCCGCAATGGATACTGAAGGAAGCTCAAGTACATTGACGACAATGTCCACCATATCTGAACCACAAGCGTTTTCCGCAGTAGCGGTGTAAGTCACGGTTCCTGCCGCAGCGGGTGCTACAGTTGGTGTGTTACCCGTTACACTTGCGTCACTCCAGACCACAGTACCATCATCATCATTGGTAGGGGTAACTATGAGGTCTACGGTTTCTCCCAGACAAATGGTGTACAATAATGCGTCCGCATCAACGGTAGGTAAAGGATTCAGGTTGACGGTTAGCATGGCACGTTCTGTACTTACACAACCATTATTATCTTCTTCCACATAGAAAGTAAGGGGTGTAACAGCTGCCGATA
>JAHDGT010000178.1:1720-8646 GCA_020631675.1 Bacteroidota bacterium | reverse complement strand
ACAAGGCTCATTCAAAATTCTAGCATTCAAAACTCAAAATTGTGAATACGCACCCTTATAATGCTATGTTTATCTTTGCTTGTACAGTAAACATGAAAAGAGAAGAATGTTACTAAGTAGATTAGAGAATGACGGGCAGCCCGAATTGAAGCTGAACCAGATGCAGTTGGACATGAAAGTTCAGGTGGATAGAAAGGTGGCTGAGGGGCGTTATGTTTTTGAAGAAGTGCGTTGCCCGATATGTGAGGGTGCTGAAGTTACGGTGGTTGGGAAAAAGGATCGTTATGGCTTGGCTTGTCAGACCAATATTTGTACTGATTGTGGTTTGGGCTATACGAGTCCGCGTATGACGCAGGCTTCTTATAATGAGTTCTACAATGAAGAGTACAGGCAGTTGTACACTTCCTTGCCTCAGGCTGATGACTATTATATATACCGTCAAGAGCGTAGAGGTAAGATACTGTATGATTTCATGCGCCCTTCAGGTGTTTTTGAGTTAAAAGATTCACTCTTTGTACTGGAGGTGGGTTGTAGTGCGGGTGGCATTTTATCTTACTTTAAGCAGCAGGGGCATCAGATCAAAGGACTGGATCTGAATAGAACGTACATCAATTTCGGAAAATCTAAGGGACTGGATCTAGAGGCGAAGGCATTTAAAGATGTTCAGTTGGAGCGCAAGCCCGACATGATCATTTACTCGCACGTATTAGAGCATGTCCTGGATATTAATGCGGAGCTGGAATTGGTTAAAAGCAGATTGGCTCCTGATGGGTATTTATATATAGAGGTGCCTGGCATTAAAGAGATTCACAAAAACTATAGGGCTAATGTGTTGCGTTATGTACAAAACGCACATGTTTTTCACTTTAGTTTAGAGTCTTTGGTAAACCTAATGGCGAAACACGGGTTTGAATTAGTGTACGGCGATCAGTTCGTAAAGGCAGTTTTCAGGCATAGTGAAGTAGATATGAATGCTGCCCCTCATAATGATCACGAAGCCGTTGTGCGTTACTTGCAAGAATTAGAAAGCACAGGCAAGTATAAGTATGATGCATTTACGCCAAGAGGCATAAAAAAGAACCTAAGAGCTGCTGCTATTGATTTTTTGACCGTAACAGGTACAAAGGATTTATTGAAACGCGTGCTAAGAACCTTTTCATAGGTTACTTTTGTTTTAACTATTTATCCCCCGTATTCTATTTAATATCGCTGATATGAAGCATCTCACCATCTTACTAAGTTTCCTCCTAGTTGGCTTATTGGCTTTACTGTTCTTTGAAAACCAACAGCAGAATAGTGCTACGCCTCCTAATAGACTGCTAAAGCTGAAAGCGGCTGATCGCATGGAAGCGCATCGCGGACAAGTTCTTGGTGGTAAAGCTTTGGGTTCGTCTCCGTCAACAGATGCTCGGTCTAATGCTTTATTGGCACCTAATGTGGCTGGGGCTGGTAGCAGCAGTGCTTATGCAACGGCACCTGATGCAAATGTGGCAGCTCCTGCTACAGCAGCACCCTCACCCTCGGCATCCGCTTCTGCGGAATTGATGGTTCCTATGATGGATCTGACTTCTGTAGCAGAGCGGGTGACACCTGCGGTGGTACACATCAAAGCAGTAGGTTTTGCCGAAGAACCATCGGCCAATCCGTGGCAGGATATTTTTGGAGGTGGTCAAGGGGGAGGACGTCCGAGTTTATCTTCTGGATCGGGCGTTATTCTATCTTCTAATGGCTATATCGTAACCAACAAACACGTGGTAGAAGATACGGAAGAGATAGAGGTGATCTTGAATGACCGTCGCTCTTTCAAAGCCAAGATGGTGGGTATTGATCGCTTTACCGATATCGCCGTCTTGAAAATAGATGCGGAAGGTTTGGAGAGCATGCGCTATGGCGACAGTGATCAGGTGAAAGTGGGAGAATGGGTCTTAGCAGTAGGTAATCCTTTTAATTTGGCTTCTACGGTTACGGCGGGTATCATTAGTGCGAAGGCGCGTAATCTGGGTTTGAGCGGTGATAATATGCAGGTGGAGTCTTTCTTGCAGACGGATGCGGCGGTGAACCCGGGTAATAGCGGTGGCGCATTGGTGAATTTGAAGGGGGAATTGATCGGTATCAATACGGCGATCGCTACTCCAACTGGGGTGTTCGCGGGTTACTCTTTCGCTTTGCCAGTGAACTTAGTGCAAAAGGTGGTACAAGATATTTTGGAATTCGGTTCTGTACAGCGCGGCTTCTTGGGCGTACGCATCCAAGATGTGGATAGTGATGTGGCTGAACGAATGAATTTGAATAATGTGAATGGGGTGCTTGTAGTAGAGGTGAATAACGACAGCGCGGCTGATGAAGGAGGTATTGAGCCTGGCGACATCATTATTAAAGTAGCGGATAGAGTGATCAACAATACCGCTGAATTACAAGAGATCGTGAGTCGTTTCCGCCCGGATGATATTATCGGGGTGACAGTGAAGCGGAATAATAAGCCGGTTTCTTTGGATGTGCGTTTGAAGGGGGCATTTTAAGTAATGAGACAAGAGATTTGAGACTCGAGACCTGAGACTTCGTGCTGACGCTGAAGTTTTTTCGACATCCTTGTCTGGATGTTTAGAAACGCTCTTACATTAAGCCAGAATAAGTACAAAAAAGAAAAGCCAGCGCGATTTGTGCTGGCTTTTCTTTAACCCAAAACTCTAAACTCTATGTGCTTTTTTATACGAGTAGCTTTTTCAAATGGTTACAAAATGGATAAGAAATTTTTTCTTTTGAACGAAGAAACAGCTGAAGGGTAGGTGAATGAGTAATCCCATTCTTATTCGCTAACTTCGCATTTGATTAAATATTCAGACTCATGCGTCTCGCCTATATCATTCTTACCGTAGTTGTTTTATTAGTATTAGCCGGCTTATTCGGTTATCGTGCATCGCAAACCACTGCTTATACGTCTACCGTTGGTAAACCAGCGGTGGTAGATGAGAGCAAGTACTCTCAAGAGTATTTATATAAAGGTCGCCAAGCGAGCACGCCTGTTTTAATAGATAGCTTGAAAAATGAGGCGGCAGCTAAAGCAGCAGCAAGAGCAGGTGCTGGTGCGGGCAAATAAGCCGAAGCGTCTGACCTTTCTTAGCTAGCACCCATAGATCGTCTTGCCTTAACAACATCTATGCGTTATTATATCATCGCCGGAGAGGCTTCTGGCGACTTACATGCGGGTCATTTAGTGGAAGCACTTGTACGTCGGGATCCCGAGGCGGTCATTAGGGCGTGGGGCGGAGAGCGTTTAGCAGCAGCAGGTGCCGAAGTGGTAAAGCATTATCGCGATCTGGCCTTCATGGGCTTTGTTGAGGTGGTGAAAAACCTGCCTAGCATACTGCGCAATCTTCGTTTTTGCATTGAAGACATACAGGCCTTTCAGCCGGATGTGGTGATCATGGTGGATTATCCGGGTTTTAATCTTCGCATTGCTCGTAAGCTCAGGGCAATACAATTTCCTACTAAAATCTTTTATTACATCAGTCCGCAAGTATGGGCATGGCACTCCAGTCGTGTGCCCATGATGAAAGAGGTACTAGACGAACTCTACTGCATCTTAGGTTTTGAACAGGAATACTACGCCAAAGAGTGGGATTGGAAGGTTCACTTTTACGGACACCCACTATTAGATGAAATTAAGGAAAAGCAGTCCGATTTAACTGCTTTACAAGCAGGGGATATTGGCTTAGAAGAAAACCGACCTATCATTGCCCTTTTGCCCGGCAGCAGAAAACAGGAGGTAAGCAGAATGCTGCCCATGATGCTAAATGCGCTCGCACATTATAAGGAGCAGTACCAAATTGCCATTGCCGCGGTGCCGAGTTTGGATTCCTCTATTTATCAAAGTCTGATTGAGCAATCTGATTTATCAACTGTAAAGTTGGTCGTTAATAAAACTTATGAGCTATTGCACTTAGCAGAGGTCGCCGTGGTCACTTCAGGAACCGCTACTTTGGAAACGGCATTGATCGGTACCCCTCAGGTGGTTTGCTATAAGACCAATACGATCAGTTACCATATCGCCAAGCGATTGGTGAAATTGGATTATTTCTCCTTGGTGAATTTGATCGCGGGCAGAAGTATAGTAGGAGAGTTTCTTCAAGAAGAAGCCAATGCTTCAAGCATAGCAGCAGAAGTCAGGAAGTTGCTACAGCCTAAACTTCCGAATCAAGAAAATACAAGCCGGGCGAAGATGCTAGCGGATTATGCCGAGCTGAAAAAGTTATTAGGCGGGGAGGGCAGTAGTGAAAGAGTAGCAGTATCCATGTTAGAGCAAATAAAAAAAGGGAGCTGATTAATCAGCTCCCTTTTTAGTACATCATAAGAACAGCGACCTTATGAGGTTGTTTACATGATAACTTAGCGTCAGCACGAAGTCTCGAGTCTCATGTCTTATTACTTCCAAAACTGCCACCAAGATTTCTTGGGTGCCTTTTTAGTTGGTGTATTAGAACCCGGACGATCTACGATCTTCTCGATCGAAGTGATGTTCAGAGGTTGCCCCATCATTTTCACATTTGGTGGTGGTGGGGTTGTTGTACCGCTAAAACGCACACGCATATCTCTTACGTGGAACGCACGCTCTAATCTTACCGGCTTGTAACGCTTGCCGTCATCACTTTGAATGAAAAAGCCTTTATCACCCATGACAACGATCTTACCTTCAACATCTGTTAAAGTGGTTTTCTTGGTGTTTTTCGCTGGCTTAAAACCACCTGTTTCCATTTCACCACGCTCACTAGGAACTGTAGTTTTAGAAGGTGTGGTCTTTTGCGCAGGGCGTACCTTAGGTGCCGTTTCTTTAGATGGCGCAGGCGATTGCTTAGGCGGTTGTACCGTAGGTGGTTTAGTAGTAGCACCTTTTGCGGGCTTAACCCCTCCTGTCTGCATACCTGTTTCAGCAACATCAATACGATCAATGCGTAAGGGTGTACCTAGCGCACGCACATTAGGCGGTAAATTATAGCTCATACCAGATACCTGTACTTTCAATCCAGGCTTGCGGTATTTTAAATCCAATTCTGTAGGAATAAAGCGTTGACCTTCGTCTTCAACAGGGATCAAAGCCCATTTGTCGGCAACTTTGTCCACTTTACAGATGATACCTTGGATCATTCCTGCTTCTTCCATACCAGTAGCGTCAGCGTTAGTGCTTTGAGCGGTTAGGATAGCGGTAGAGCTAAATAGACCCAACATCAAAAATGCGATAAAAAAGGGTAGTTTCTTCATATTGAGAGAATTATTGATTATCGGAACATCATGTCGCCTGCCTTCATTTGACCTTGTAAATCTATGAGGTCACAAAGAACAGCAAAGCTACGATTCTAAGACCTCGAATTAATCATGCGGTTTAGAAAACCACAGAAAATAAATCCGAAATCGGGCAATTAAGGTAAAGCTTTTTCGTTGCGCAAAATCAGGATAGGTCTTGTTAGGGAACTTTTTAGGTCATTATCATGTATTGAAGTAGCTTTGTTGAAAGGGGGTGACTTTAGCACGAAGCTTGCTTAGCGAATAAAAGCAAGCTATTATCAGTATGCTTTTTTCCAAAAGTGATAAAGTGACTAATTGACTATAATTTGACAAAAGGCACTATTGTTGTGTATATTTGTAGATTATACCACCCTACCTAAAGTTTGACTTTAAGTGAATGAGCTTTAAGTTTTGCTTTCAGCAAAATGGTATAACCCAAGCCGAGTATTGAGGGTAGCTTGAAAAAACCACCCGATTTTCTCGACATGACATTATTTAATTGAACGATGAGTTTAGAACAAACGATCACACAAGACATGAAGGCCGCAATGAAGGCCAAAGACAAGGATGCTTTACGCGCGATCCGTGCGGTACGCTCTGCCATTTTATTGGCGAAGACCGAAAAAGGAGGTGGCGCCGAACTAACTGAAGAAGCAGAGATCAAAATGCTTTCTAAGTTGGTGAAGCAACGTAAAGATTCTGTAGCGATCTACAAGGAGCAAGGACGTGAAGATCTTGCTGCGGTGGAACAGGTGGAAATTGATGTGATCTCAAAGTACCTTCCTGCTCAAATGAGTCCGGAGGAATTGCGAACGCAGGTAGCTGCCTTGATCAGCGAATTGGGTGTTGACTCCCCTCAACAGATGGGAAAGGTAATGGGCCCAGCCATGAAGCGTTTCGCTGGCAAAGCGGATGGTAAAGCCATTTCTGCTTTGGTGAAGGAGCTGTTGAATAAATAGACATAAGATTTAAGACGTAAGACATAAGACTTCGTTCTGACGCCGAATTATATCTAACTGTCTTTATCTACCTATATGTCACACTGCTTTTCTTTATGTAAAAGCAGTGTGACTATTTTACAAAATCGCTAATGCTATGCTAATTGGTTAGGTCCTTATTAACCATAATGGATGACTTATGCTTTTAAATCCAATAGACATCGCATTTTTAGTGGTCATAGTAGTTGGCTTCTGGCAAGCTAGTCGCTATGGTTTTTTTGTTCAGGTACTGAGCATTTCTAAATTGCTGATCGCCGTGGTCATGGCACTCTACTTCAGCAATATTCCCACTCGTATTTTAGAGCGACTGTTTCACATCAATGGTATTTATGCGCCTTTGTTGGGTTTTATTCTGACGATCGTTTTTATGATCGGTGCGGTGTACATTCTCAGCCAAGTGATCAACAACTTGGCCATGCGCTTTAATGTCATTAATCTGAGTTACATTTCAGGGATCGTGATCTGGCTGGCCATGCTCATTTTTGGCTTCAGCAGCATTCTACACCTGGCTGATCGCGGCGGACTATTACATTCGGACTCACGAGATACTTCTATGGTCTACGATTATGTGGAGCCGATCTCTACGATAACCATGTGCAAACTGAGTTATGTGCCCGGCAGGATCTACGAAATAGCCACCTCCGCCAG
>JAHDGT010000178.1:0-1620 GCA_020631675.1 Bacteroidota bacterium | reverse complement strand
AGCAGATGATTTGATAACCAAGATGTTTGTAGCGGCGCTGCTTGCCTGCGCCTTCCCACAAATGATGATTCAGGCTAAAAGGGCGACCACAAGGAATCGCCACTACTATTCTTTACCCCCTCCCCTTAAAAAAGCGCATTAAAGGCTGCACATAATCCACGGCTGTGGAGATTTTTATTAGATCCGCACCAGAACGGGCGAAATTGGTTTTACAACGCTCAGCATTCTCGGCAAAGAAGTCGGCATGGCGTTGGCGGGTTCGTTTGTCGTTGGTGTCTAGCCAAACGCATTGACCTGTTTCGGGGTCCAGGGCTTTGATCATGCCCCAATTGGGCAATTCCTCTTCAGCGGGATCGTAGATGTGTAGGCCGATCAAGTCGTGTCTTTTAGCGGCTAATTGTAGGGCCGCGGAATATTCTGTATCCACAAAATCACTGAATAAGAAGGCCGTGCAAGGGCGTTTCAATACATTACTGAAATAGCGCAAAGCCGCGGAGATATTGGTATGCGGCGAGCTGTCTTGTCCGCCTTTTTCCGCTTCGGCATCTCGTTTTTTGGCGAAGCGACCTTTTTCTTCTCCTCCTGCTTCACTTAGACCTTCTTTTCCCCCTTCTCCTTCCGCTTTATTCATTGTTTTTGGGGGTTGCTCAGCGGGGGACTTTTTACCCATTCCAAAACCGAATAGCTCCTTCATGCTGTCCCAAGCACCGCGTTCTTTGTCTAAGGCCGCCCATTGCTCGGCCCGTTCTTCGGCATGTTTGCCGTAGGCGAAATCAAGCAAGGTGCGTATGATCAGCAATACATGCGATTTCCCTTTCTTGGGCGGAATGAATTTTTCTACTTGATCACTGAAAAAGAGCACGCCTACCTTATCATTATTCTGAATGGCACTAAAAGCCAAGACCGCACAGATCTCGGTAATGCGTTCGTGCTTCATTTGTCCTTGGGTACCGAAAAAGGAAGACCCACTCACATCCACCAAGAGCATCACCGTCATTTCGCGCTCTTCTTGGAATACTTTAATATAAGGCGCATTCAAACGAGCCGTCACATTCCAGTCGATCGACTTCACATCGTCCCCAGGTATGTATTCACGTACCTCGCTGAACGACATACCCCGCCCCTTGAAAGCACTATTGTACTCCCCAGCAAAGATCTGCCTACTGAGTCCTTTGCTCTTGATCTCGATCTTGCGTACTTTTTTGAGTAATTCGGAAGTCTCCATGATGCACTGCTAATAATGATTTTATGCGTATTGCAAAAGTATGGGTTTTAGTGGCCAATTTGAAAATTTGATAATGAGGCAATTTGAAAATGCTTTTGCCATTCGCCCTACTTCTTGTTTGAACTTGGATCAAGCAGATATTTTAATAACCAAGATAATCAGTAGGGACGATCCCTTGTGGTCGCCCTTTATGCGTATATGCAACATTTAGCTGACCACAAAGAACGAAGAACACAAAGGGGCACGAAGGTTTGATTTTTTTCTAAAGTTCATCCATTTAGTAGCGGCGAACATTTTCAAATTTTCAAATTGCCTCATTAACTCATTGGAAAAGCATTAGCCCCTCGTCCGCACATCCAAAGCGTCGCGGAGACCGTTGCCGATGAGGTTGAAGG
>JAHDGT010000177.1 GCA_020631675.1 Bacteroidota bacterium | reverse complement strand
TTTATGCCTGCCAAACAGCAGCAGGCAAGTGGTGAATTTTAACGGAAAGCCCGGTGACCGCTTTGAAAGCTTGCGCTTTCTTTAGACTCGAGACATGAGACCCGAGACATGAGACTTTCGTGCCGTGCGTCGATTTTTAATAGCTGATAGCGCAGGCTTTTATTGCGGGCATGTGCCCAAAATAATTAGGTCATTCGTTTGTAAAAACGCTATATTGGCCACTGAAATCCCATCTATTCTCATTCCATTCATTTTTAGAATACTAGCGCATGTCGGATATACGTAACAATTGGACTAAGGAAGAAGTTGCGAGCGTTTATCACGCGAATTTTTTGGATCTGGTATTTCGTGCAGCGGAGATGCACCGCAAGTATCAGGATGCCAGCGAGGTACAGGTTTGTCAATTATTATCTATTAAGACAGGAGGTTGCCCGGAAGACTGTTCTTATTGTCCGCAAGCGGCCAGATACCATACGGATGTGGAAGCGCAGAAGCTGATGTCTTATGGTGATGTGATGCGCAATGCGATGTCAGCACAAGAACAAGGGGCGACTCGCTTTTGCATGGGTGCTGCTTGGAGGGAAGTGCGTGACAATAGCCATTTTGACCGGGTGCTGGACATGGTGAAAGGCGTGAATAGCCTGGGCATGGAGGTGTGTTGTACTTTGGGGATGCTGAGTGATGAACAGGCCGAGAAATTGAAAGAGGCGGGTTTGTACGCCTACAACCACAATATTGATACTTCGGAAGAATATTACGAGGAGATCATCAGCACCCGCAAGTTTGATGATCGTTTAGAAACTTTAGGGAATGTACGTCAGGCGGGTATTCGCGTTTGTAGTGGTGGGATCATTGGTTTGGGTGAAACGGATGAGGATCGCGTGGGTATGATCCATACCTTATCTACTTTACCAGAGCACCCGGAGAGTGTACCGGTGAATGCCTTGGTACGTGTTGAGGGTACGCCTTTGGAAAATCAAGAACGCGTTCCTATTTGGGATATGGTGCGCATGATCGCGACCGTACGTATCACGATGCCTAAGGCAATGGTGCGTTTATCGGCAGGTAGAACGGAAATGAGTGAGGTGGAGCAAGCTTTATGCTTTTTAGCGGGGGCGAATTCAATCTTCGCGGGAGAGAAATTATTAACCACACCGAACCCGGAACGCAATGCGGACAAGGCTTTGTTCGAGCTTTTGGGCTTGAATCAGCGTGCTGCTTTCAAGGAAGGAGACCAGCCTAAGATTCATGCTTTTGTGAATGAGAAAGGTTGATTTTACGCTCTTTCCAAAGATAGACTTTGGTTTTCCACTTCGACATGTAATGGTAGGCGAATGTAGAATGTTGTGCCCTCTCCTACTATGGTGTCGAACCAAATTTTACCATTGGCCATTTCGATGATGTTTCTACTCATGGCCAAGCCTAAGCCCATACCAGATGATTTGGTGGTGAAGTTAGGGGCGAATACTTTATCTCTTTTTTCTTCGTCTATACCTGTACCATTATCGGCCACACTGATCAATACACCGCTTTGGTTGCGTTTCACATTGACAACGATAACACCTTCTCTTTCTTCGGGTATGGCTTGAATGGCATTCTTGATTAAGTTATTGAACACCCTGTTCAGCTGATGTCTATCGGCATAGACCATACAGTCTTCTTCCGCCATGAGTTTGAAGAAACGCACTGATTCCGCGTCTTCATACAGATTGATCACATTATTGAGTACCTGCTTCACTTCCATTAGCTCGTTCTTAGGCTCTGGCATTTTCGCGAAGTTGGAAAACTCTGAGGCGATACGCGATAGGGTGTCGATCTGTTCGATCAGCGTCTTACTTACTCGCATGGCCATCTGATCTTTATTGTCGGAATTCATTTGATAAGCACGCTGTAGATGCTGGATACTCAGCTTCATGGGCGTAAGTGGGTTCTTGATCTCATGTGCTACCTGCCGTGCCATCTGTTGCCATGCGTATTGCCGTTCTGATTCCGCTAGTTTTTCCGCGGATTGATCCAGCTCTTGTATCGCATTATTGTACTTGTCTACCAATACGCCGATCTCATCATTATTGGGCCAGAACAGCAATTCGTTCTTTTGCCCGAGCTTCAGGTTTTGAAGCTTATCACCGATCATCTTCAGTGGATCCGTGATATTATTGGCAATGATCAAAGTCAGGAAACCTCCACCGATCAGCAGTAAGATATAGATGTTACTCAGTGTGACCACGAAGGCGGATATCACCGCACGCAGTTCCTTTTCCTGATCATAAGAAGGAAGATTGATGTAACCGATCAATCGTCCGGAAACATCATCTATCGGCATATAGGCAGAGAGGTAGCTCAGGCTACCGATTTTTTCTTTTTGTAGGTATTGATTGAGTTTTTGATTGTGCATTTCGAAAAAGGCCTGCGGATCCATCATGGAAGAACGCACTCCTTCATCGAATATCTCATTGAAGGACGAAGCCATGAGCTGTCCTCTATAATCGTAAACGTTGATGTCAATGCCGTGGATATTCGACAACTGCTCTACCGCGGTTTTGAAATTCTCCATGCTCGACATCTCTCTTGATGTATTGACTTTCACATCATCTTTAGCATCTCGAAGTAAGCTACCTCTCCTGATCTCGTAAGATACTGAAGCCAGTACCTCTTTTTGTTTTTGCAGTAGTCGATCCTGATAATCTCTAGCAGAACGGCTATTGAAATACCAAACGGTCACCCCTCCGATCACTAAGAAGGAGATGAACAACATCGTGATCACCAAGAAGTTAATACGAGAACGCAGCGAGTTGGAAAAGATCTCTCTGATTCGAATTTCGTTGCGCAATACCTTCATCACACCGCCCAACAACCACCAGAACAACATTCCCAATAGTAGGAAGGAGAAGACGTAGGAAAAGAGCGAAACCACCTCTAAGAAGTTTCTACCAGAACGTGAAACGATCACTGTTTTTGTTCGCGCAGGCTTATAGACCAAGTGAGAGGTGTTCTCCTTCTGCACATACACATACTGCATGCTGTTGAGGCTGTTGGTATCTTCTACCAATGCCTCGTCTATGCGGTAGCCATAGATCAATGGCCCTTTGTGGCTTTCCAGCTCGCTATCTTTATAGATGGCATAGCTGTATTGATTGAAACGCTCCGGCTCGCGGAATTTATCTTGAATGACCAGTTCCGGGTAAATGTTATCCGGCTGATCGGATATAGGCTCCATCTCAATGATCATATACCCATGCAGGGTATAACCCCCGTCAAAAATGGGGATCTTCGCCAAGTAGTTGTAAGAACCCGTATTGGGGTTGGTGATCAGGTGCAGGTAATGATGTAGTGAGCGGACCGTTTTCAAACTGATCTTCACATCAATATCTTCCAGCGTCTCCAGACTGCCGCTCATCATGGGGCTGCCATCTGCTCTAAATGGCTTGACCGATATTTTATACTTCTCAAAATGCCCTACTAAATAATGCTTCTTCACCCGCTCCACCATTTCGCGCATGGGCAAAAATGGGTTCGCATAGTATTTACGAACAATGGGGTCACCGGCCATTAATAAGGAAGCTTTTTCCTTAAAGGCGGTTTCGGTGAGCGGATCTTCAGCGACAACGATCCGTTGTACGAATTGCTCCCGATCCATTTTCTCTTTTCGCAGGTAGAAACTGAAGATGGAAAAAGTAGCGAATAAGGCCATCAAGACGCCCCAGCTCAGCATCTCTCTATTGGTCAACTCATTCACACCACTAGTAGAGAATAGATTGGCTTGTATGACGTAAAAGCACATCCAGCCGATCAACAGCATATGGTGAATCTCCATGTGCTCTACTACCACTAAATAAGAAACATAAGGAAGCAGCAGAAAGGCCAAAGCAACGAAACGCTCTCTAATAGGCACCTGCAGTTGCTCAGCTACGGTAGCACTCTTCACAAATAAAGCAAAGTAAGAACTCAGGATCCCTCCCAAGGTCAACATACCCAAGAGCAAAGTCGTATTTAAACTAAAGAACTGACCACTGCTGAATTCCAGTCCGTAATCCACCACCAATAATTCCAATAGCCACAATGCGCCCAAAGACAGCAAAAACACACCACTCAATAGAATGAAATAAACAACGACCGGCGGTATATTCTTAGGTAGTAAAGTTAGTTTAACAGTGGCTTTTCTGACAAAAAAGAAGATGCAAGTGAATACCAGAAAAACGCCAATGAAGAAATAGCCTAATGAGCCCATTGCCACATCGCTCTTATAATCGAACACCGGATACCGCTCGATATTGACCGGTATACCGACCACATAAATAAGGAAAGCGATTCCTCCAATGCCTAAGAAAAAGGTCAAACAAGCTATGGTAACCCCTCTAGTAGCGATCAAAGAACTGGCAAACACATATAACAACAGCATTAGGATCAGCAAGCCAATCACTTGTAAACACAGTCCGAAAGGATCCACTTTACCCACCGTATCCACATTCGCGGGCATAGATAGGTACATCGTATTATCCCCTGTTGGATCAGAGAATGGGATCGCGTCTGTTGCTGTACGTTCGAATTTGAGTTCAATGCCTTCCGGTACCGAAAGGGTGGGATTTACATTATTTTTTAGATACCTACTATTAAAATTATGATCGTATTTGATCGGTTGGAGTGCCACAAGATGCACCTCTCCCATTTTCCCTTCAATGAACATGGGCTGTTTCACCAACTGGAAAACCCCTTTCTTCAACTCAATATAACTCACCCCATCCGGGTAGGCGGAGATCTTTTGGTATTCAGGGGCCACATCTGAGTTATTCCAGAATAACACCTCCGCATCCCTATAAATCAAAAAAGAGAAAGGACGCTCAAGCATATAATCCAGATCGGCTTGAAATTGCTTCTTATAGGCCAAGCGCTCCATCAACTCTTGATTGTCGATGAGCATATAAAAATCATTTTCCAAGCGCTGTAAGCCAGACCGCAATTCCTCAGCGGTCTCCTCCATGCTCAATTGCTTGTCCATTGCGAATTGCAAAGGCAATCCTGCCAACAGCAAGAGCAATGCCATTACCAATATCGATAGTCGATGCTTGGTGAAAAGTGCTTGTAAAGATGGTAGGTTCAGTAACAAGTTATCCGGAAATTATTAAGAAACAGATCCGGAACAACATACTTTACTTTATCAAGGGAAAAGTACAGCTTCCAGATCATTCGGCTGTATAAGTGGTATGCCCGCGTTAAAATGCGAGTTTAAACTTTCAGCCATGCGGTTAGCGATGATCGCCTGCCCGCGGGGATGGGGGTAAATACCATCCGTGCCGAAGATACCTCCGGTAAGATGATCGCTCCCCGTCTTTATGCCCTCATAATACGTGCCATTCCTTACAGATTCATCAAAAAAGCTCGACATATCGATAAGAGGCAGCGAAAATTCTTCCGCAAGTGATTCTATTTGTGCATTATAGTCCGAAATCGCATCTCTGCAATCTTCTTTTTCCTCCTCATCCAACACATGCGCATTCAGTAGAGGATAGTTCGCACTTAAGCCGTAAGCCAGCCCTGCGGCATTCACTTCTCCGACTTTATCGAAAGCAGAAAGTAAAATCAGATCTTCCGTAGAAGCCAGGACCGTATCTATACCCGAACTTGTACTCTTCTGAATCCAGATCGGACTGTTTTTCACACAACTGTCAGCTATCGCCGTTGACCAAAAAAGACTGTCTATCAACTGGTTTTGCTCATCAAGCTTGTGAAAATGGGCATTTGAATATGTAAAATAAGGGAAAAGTATTGCATCCGGCAGTGTTATCAAGCAGCCAGAGCCGTCATTATTCTGTAATAAAACACTTAAAATCGCTTCATATTCGGCTAAAAACTCATTCTTACTCATCGGAGCACTAACATCTGACCAAATCAAGTTAGCTAAAGGAGGGGTCGTAGTACTATAATTATCCAAATATCCGCCTCCACTTTTCGCATAATACAACACTTCATCCAGTCCCATCCATAGCATAAAAAAGGATGGAGAAAGTGCTTCAACACGGCCTTGCAAAAACTCCTTATAAGGTAAACCCTCTTCTCCTGCATTAAGTATTCTTTCAAGGTATGCTAAGTCTCCTACTGACGAGTCGGCTAAGTTCGATAAAGGTAAAAATGGCGCACTCAGATCATTGAACGGACCAGCAGCTGAAACATTCACATTCCAATTCGGATCCGCACTCGTCCTGTCCATCTGCCAGTAATCCAAACAAGCCGTTATCGTATCATTTCCAATAACATACAACTGTCCACTTCCATTGCCCGCAGGCAAAGCTGCTTGTCTGAAATCAAGCTCCGCACCAGCACTTTCTAATTGGGACGCCAATTGGGCAGCAGCACTAGATGATTGTGATTGTAAACTCCAACCATCCGCACTGTAACCACTCGCATAGCTATCACCGATCAGCAACAACTCATCCGCATCCAAAGCACCCAGAAAAGGCTCATCTAAAGCAAAATCTTCCCTACAAGAAGAAATAGCAAGCAGCAAAACAAAAAAACAAATGGAAATGATAAGTGACTGTTTCATGCCACTAATGTAAGAACTTGTTTTGTAATGATTTTCAGGGCGCATGCCCGCCTGCGGCAGGTCACCGGGCTATCCGTTCCAATTCCCCAATTGTCTGCTGCTTCGCTGGCAGGCTTAAAAATGGCTACCTCTGGGCCGCCTTTTTAAGCCGCCGCTCAGGGCGCATACAATCGGCTCATTTCCACTCCTATCCCTTGCGCAAGCAAAGACCAATTTTGAATTTTGATTAAACTAATTTTGAATGCACTAAAAATCTAAGAGCCCCAAAGGGGCGAAATAACAAAGCGATGGATGTGAATCCATCGGAAATCGCACATTAAATAATCTAATCCTCCAAACGCAGATTCACCAAGTTCACAAAAATGATATAAGAGAGAAATAAAAAGAAGCCAAATAATAGCGTAACCCCATAAGTACGAGGGTGCATACCAGGGTCAACCAAATGCCCGCCAACGCTATACAACATCCCTTGTGCGTCATTCCATACGTCCCAACTATTGAAACGCATATAGCGACCCATATAAATACCCAAACCAGTTAAAAAAGACATCACAGCCGCGAAACCCCAAGAAGCCAGCCCGCCTATAAAGCGTTTCAGCACCTTATGTACGATCATTAAGGATAAAAAGCCAACCAAAAGTCCGGAAATGATATAAGAGGTCAGCATCACCTGATCAAACCAAAAAGGCATGCCCACTCTGGGTTTCAAATGTACCAGATCCGTGACCATATAAGGTGAGTTCGGGTAGAATAAAAACCATAAAATACCCAACAAGCCCATTAGTGGCCAAAGCTGTTTACTTCGCTTGCGCATCAAATAAATCCCTACTGCTGCAAATAAAGGCACCCAAGCCAAAAATAAATTCCATATCAAAAAGACATAGACAATGCTATCCGTATAGTTCATTCTGAAAGCAACCAGCAAAACAGAAAAAACGGAAAATAAGGCTAATGAAAGAACAGCTTTCACCAATGATTGATTGGTTCGGACTAGTGTTAAGGCTTGTTCCATATGGTATAGGAGTGTAATTCAAAAAGTAGCTTGACGAACGCCTAGCTATACAACGCAATTTACGGTATTCTATTATCGTTTGTGGTATAAACCTGAAAAGCTATTAGGTTCATCTCGAATTAGCTTACTAACTTGGGTCTGAAAACCACAAAAAGCCATGCCTAACCGACTTTCAATCCCCCTACTCTCTTTCTGCTTAGTCATCGGACTGAGTTTTTTGTCCTGTAAAAACAGTCAGGTAGCATTTGTAGACCCGCCCACCCCACAAATCGTAAAGAAAACATTTCAAGAACAACTGGTAGCCGATACCAGTTCAGTCATCATTCCGATCGACTTGTCCTTACCTGCTTTGTCCAAGGTGATCGAGGGGCAATTCACGACAGCAGCGCAACGTATTCCTGACCAAACTTGGGCCATAGGTAGCATAAAAGGACTCAGCCTTGAAAAACTACAATACAAACGCACCGGGGATGTGATCATGTCGGCAGAAGGGGAAGAGCTAAAAATGTCAACCGACCTGAACCTGCAAGGACTTGTGAAAGCGGGCTTCGGAAGTTTTTTCAATCTGAATCAACCGCTTAACATCAATGCGAAAGTGAATGCCTTTACTTCTACCAGAATAAACAATGATTGGAAAGTCGAACCTAACACCCGCTTCCAAATACAGCTACTGGATAAGATAGGATTCACCGTGCTCGGGCAGCCCGTTGACCTCACTTACAGATTAGAGCAGTTACTGAATGGATTGTTGAACAGCTACTCTGACAATATAAATACATCTATTAGCGACTTCATCGACCTAAAAAGTAGTATGAATAATTTATGGGAACAGGTTCAGGACCCCATGAAGTTGCCTTTGGCGGATCTGCCTACTTGGGTACATTATCAACCACTGAGCGTGTCATACGCCCCTTTGAGAGCAGCAAGTGAAGACAAAGCCGAACTGCTCGTCCGACTGACCGGAAGGATCATCACCTCAGTAGGACAAGCCCCTGAAGCCAAAGAATTGGTCACTCTCCCCCCTCCCATGATGCTACAGGAGACGCGTCGCAATCAATTCGCGATGAATCGCTCCAAGATCACCGATCGTAGTGGATATGGATGCGCTTGTACCCATGATCAAGAAGCAGATCGGCAA
>JAHDGT010000176.1 GCA_020631675.1 Bacteroidota bacterium | reverse complement strand
ACGGCTAAAAGAGCAAGTCAGAAGCAACGATTATTTTTGTCCGGGTACTTATTAAGACTTCTGACTAAATTATTTTTACCTGAAAACTTAGTTTACAGCGTCCTAAATTCTTTTTGCGACCCTATTGCATGATTCTTGCGTTACCTTTGCAGTGTTAAAGTAAAATGCGAGAAATACTTCAACATATCATTATCGTACTATTGCTACCGATCATGCTATTCGCTCCGAGTGGGGTGAATGTGTATAAGCATTCGTGTAGCAGTGCGGATCTGTACGAGGTGTCTTTATTCGAGATCACCACTTGTGCGGAAAAGAGTCAGTTGCCTGCTTGCTGTTCCGCTGCCGAAGCAAAAACATGCGCTGTGAAGGCATCTGTCTTTGCCCATGAACAAGCGGGAGCATTGGGTTTTTCTTGCTGTAATTATGATACAGAACGCTTAGAAGCAGCAGGGGAGTGGCTATTCGGGCCAGAGGCACAAGAGCTTTCCGTGCCCAGTACTTGGTCTACACTCTTATTCGCTTCTCATTTATTAAAAACGGGCAGTTCTTCTTTTCTGCCTGCTTTCTCTTCTTCTTCGGGCATAGCCCCGCCTTCACTTTCAAATACCCATGGGATAGGTATGCGCGTTCGCGACCTTTCCCTGCTGATTTAATTCGTTTCAAGAATCGAAAATAGATATGTCTTGATGTCCTATTACTAAAAAGAGGACAGCGGGCAGATAATTTATGTCTTGAAAAATGAATTAATCAATCAATATGTTCCTTTTAAATAAAATGAAGCGCAATAGTTGCGCTTTGGTGTTCCTAATGACTTTCTTGCTAATAGGAGGGGAGTTTTTAGTAAAGGCACAGACTGCCGGTCTGGTGCCACTTTCAGGCTCTATTGTAACGGAGTCCAGCAATAGCACTGCCGAAGCACCGCAATATGAACCCATACCCGGCGTGAACATCGTATGGGCTGACGAAGGCTTGAATGGCTCAACTACAGCGGGTTCGGTAACGGATGCCGAGGGTAAATTCTCTTTATCTCGTGCGGAAGGGCAGAACCGTATAGTAGTCAGTTTTGTGGGTTTCAAAACCGATACCATTGATGTGACAGGCTACAATAAGGTCATGGTGGTCTTAGAGGCGGATGCTGAAATGCTAGAAGCCTTTGAAGTGGCGCGAGCCAAGCGATCTACCTTTATTTCCACAGTGGATCCCATAAAAACGGAGAATATCACCCAAGATGAATTGTGCAAAGCGGCTTGCTGTAGCTTGGCGGAAAGCTTTGAAACCAATGCCAGTATAGATGCTGCGGACGCGGATGGGGTGAGTGGTGCGAAAGAGATCCGCATGCTGGGTTTGGATGGGGTCTATGTGCAAATGATGACCGAGGGCATCCCCTCACCCAGAGGCTTGGCTACTACTTATGGTCTGACACATATTCCCGGTCCCTGGGTAGGCGGAATCGCGATCAATAAGGGCAGTGGATCGGTTCAGAACGGCTATGAAGCCATGACCGGACAGATCAATCTGACTTGGCCGGATGCGGATAAAGCGCCACCATTAGTGATCAATACGTTTGTGAATGATATGGGTCGCTCGGAGGCGAATGTGAACATTGCACATCAGCTCAAAAAACGCCCCATGAGTACCATTTTATTGCTGCATGGCTCAGGCTTGATTCACAATGAAGGCTTGAATAGTAAGCATGATGCGAATAAAGATGGTTTTTGGGATATGCCACAGACCAAGACTTTTGCGGCGACCAATTACTGGAAATACCGCCGGGAAAAAATGGTAGGTCGTTTTGGTGCGGATGTGATTTATGAAAATCGTGATGCGGGGCAGGTGAGTTTCAACCCTAATGAGATACGAGATAATGAGAATGGCTATGGTATAGGCATTGATACTCGTAGGCTGCATTTGTTCAATAAAACAGGCCGCATTTTGAATGATGCGAAAAGTCGAAGCATTGGCTTAGTACTGGCAGGTACCTATCACGAGCAAAATGCCTTTTTCGGACTCCGGGATTACGAAGGCGTACAGCGTACCTTATATGCGAATCTTTTGTTTCAAACAGATTTGAAAACGAATCAACATCAAATCAAAGCAGGGGCAAGCATGTTGCTAGATGATTATGCCGAGAATTTTGAAGGAGAAGATTACGGACGCACAGATAAAGTACCAGGTGTTTTCGGAGAGTACACCTACAAATCTGCGGACAACAGCTTTAATGCGGTCATTGGCAATCGTTTAGATGTACATCAGAAATTCGGATTGAAAGTTAGTCCGCGCCTACACCTGAAATACGCTCTAACAGATGATCTGATTTGGAGAGCGTCAGCAGGTAGAGCCTGGCGTCAAGCTAATATTTTCGCTGAAAACACAGGCATCTTTGCCAGTGCGAGAACCTTAGAAGTTCAAGAAGAACTTTTGCCCGAAGAAGCTTGGAACACAGGCTTTAGTTTGACTCAGAACTTCACTTTAGGTAATGGAGATGGCTATACGTCTTTTGATTACTACTACACCCATTTTGTAAATCAGGTGATTGCCGACGGGTACACTAATTCTTCCGTTTTATCTTTCTACAATTTAGATGGAGATTCTTACAGCCACAGTGCCCAATTAGAATTCGGATACTCTCCTGTAAAGGGTTTGGATCTAAAAGGAGCCTATAAATGGGACAATGCTTGGAGTACTTTTGGAGGTGAATTTTTCCGCCTGCCTTTTGAGTCTATTCACAAAGGATTGTTCAATATAGCGTATGAAATACCCAGTGAAAAATGGCGTTTTGACGTGACCGCTCAGTTGAATGGTAGAAAAGCTTTGTTGAATACTGCGGGGACGGACTTAGGGATAGGGAATAGCTATTCGCCATTTTATACCTTATTTTTTGTGCAAACTTCTTACCATTTCCCGATGCTAGACATCTATTTAGGTGGAGAGAATGTCGGGAATTTCAAACAAGCGAATCCGATCGTATCAGCTAACAACCCATTTGGGAGTACATTTGATGCGACGAATATATGGGGACCTATAGCTGGGAGACGGCTTTTCTTAAAATTGGTGTTCACCTTGGAAAAGCTAGACAGCAAATCTTAGTGAGTGCTTCTCGAAAAAATCAATAAATCACCCCTATTAAAAACGGGCTGTTCCGCGGAAAACACTCCATGAAACAGCCCATTTTTTATGATTTTTGTAACTATTTAGGTTGGGGCTTTTGAGATGAAAAATGAAGCTTTTTGGTCTTAGACGAAGCTCTTCTTGAAAGGAATCGCACCGCGCTTGCTTGAAAGAAAGCTGAAGTATAAGGGCAAAAAGGTATTTTTCAGCCAAAATTGCTCAAGCTAAACTGTTACTGATTTTTTTAAATTTCAAGCCTCGTCCCCATCAGGGTTATTGCGGTCTATCGCTTCCGTGAGCCGGTCTGTACTCCCAATCAATCTATCCATTTTACCATGAATTTTAGAGAGTTGATTTGCGATGTTCGCAACATTATTATTCAATTCCTGTTGGTACAGTAATTTCATCTTTGATTGCTCGTCAGATGGGTTTTTTGTTGGCTCTCCGCTCTGCGAGCGTAAGATACGCCCCTCATTCTGAGACAGATCGATTTCCACAAGATCATTCAGACCTACATTAAACAAAGCAGAAAGTTTCTGTAAAGTGGCAATGGTAGGTGTGGCGATGTTTCTTTCGTAAGAAGTAATATTTCCTCTATTCAAACCAGTTTTATCAGCTAGGTCTTTCTGGCTCATTCCTTCTCTCTTGCGCAAAAAACGGATATTCGACGCAATAAAATTCTCCATAAGTCTTAGGTCTCTGCATGCTTAAAGCAAATCAGAAAGAGATTAAAGCCACTCAAGTGAGCTAGGTCTCGTTTGATTGATTAAAGCGACATTCAGGTGCGATATAGCACAATAACACCATCAGACCACCTTGCTAAGTGGTTGACAATAAGGGGTGAAAGCGTTTAGATCTTTGAATTGAACTCCTTTATTATAAGGGGCGGGTTCAGTATTTTGTTTATTGGCGAAAAAATATTTTTTGCAGACCGTAAAAAACTGAACAAACAAACTATCTCCCAACTTGGATGAGAGAAGTATTGGAATAACAAAAGTAAGTAGGCACGTCTAATTCTTATAATCAGAGACTCCGACAGGAAAGAGAAGTAACTACTTTAAGAAGCTTAATCTAGCTTTTGCTAGTTAATTGTTTAACCTTAATCGCGTAAATGACAGTTTATCTTGAAATTCGCGAATAAAAATCACCAAAAATTAACAATTTATTAACATGAAGAAATGATGCTTACCAGTGATCTCTTTTTCTACGATTGTTAACTTTTCTTTTCCTTTTGCCCAGAAGTAAAGATCTCCATTAATACGTCTATTATCCGCAAAATTTAATTGCTGAATGTTGGAGTGATCGTCCGTATGCTCAATGCTAATAAGTTCACTGCAAGGGAAAATATGCGTTGTGCTACCTGCTATACATAGCTCCTCACTCTTAGAAAAACGGTAAAGGCAACAACTTTGGTAAGGGGCAAGTTCAAGCTCGTCACCAGCATGATAAAACCGATGATCTCTATTGTGAAAGAAACAGTCACTAGCAGCTCCTTCCAAACGAACACTTTTTGTTTCAGCAGAAAGATTGGAATAACCAATATAGTCGTAAGTGCCTATGCTAAAGTTAGTGCGGTACAGCTCATGCGCCACTTCCATAGATCGCTCTATTCGCTTCTCCCTAAGTGGAAACTGAGAGAGGTATAAATGGAGCGTTTCCTCATCATAAGCAGAGATATCATCAGATACGAACTGCACACTTCCGAATAACTGATTAATAAAGAAAAGGGTATAGCGCTGGTCTTCGCTGAGCTTATTATTCGTATCTCGTAAAATACTCACGTCCGGATCATTCCCGAAAGCCAAACCATTGAGTTGATGTCGGTGTAAGGTGTTGTGTATGGCCAAGGTGGTCGAAACCCTTTCCCTACTTCCTAACCACTTCAACAAATTCATTTCCCACTCTAAATGTACATCCTGACCTATCCTACAAAGATCTACTAATCCAAAGCCAGCTCCTAAAGGAACACCGCAGCCCAATACGATCTTATCACCCGCTTGCGCTCTGATAAACCGCATCAACTCGAACATCACCTGCCCCCGCGTTTTATCTTTCGGTGCCAATACAGATGCTGCGTACATGAAATCTATTTTCACCATATCGAATCGCCAATCTTCGAATATCCTCTTGAAAATAGATCGCAAGTAGTCCTGAACATTAGGGTGGTAAAAGTCCAGTACGTACATCCAAGAACGCCACATCGCATTATAGGCGGCACGCACGGGTTTACCATTTTCATCGCGCAACAACCAATCATTATGCTTTTGGTAGATCACAGATTTCTGCTCGCAAATAATAGGAGCCAGCCACAGTCCGGCCAAGTAGCCCGCATCGTGAATTTGATCCGTCAAGTGCTTCATGCCATTCGGGAACTTCGCATTCACTACGCCCCAATCACCAACTGCCTCCTGCCAGCCATCGTCAATCTGAAATAGTTTTATAGGCACCTGCTGCGCTTCAAAATCCGCTAGCTTATCCAAGATCAACTGCTCATCGATCTTTGTATAGTAATTGTACCAACTGGTCCAGCCCGCAACACCCTGCTGTATCCAATCCTGCGGAGGTTTCGCCCCGAAAACCTGATGCTCCTCATAAAATAGATCAAAATAGTGCTTAAAAGCAGCGGCTTCTCCCAGCTCAGACGCGAAAAGGTCAAAGACATCATAAAAATCATCTGCCTTCAAATGCAGCTCGTCACAGTCTTTCGATATCCGCAAACGCTTTTCTCCCGCATGATGCTCGAACAAAGTATAGCCGTCCCGTTCATTCAAAGAGCCGTAAAACAAACCCTTGTTCCCACCATGTTCTGAGGAATCCCCTTTACCAATAAAGGTATAGGTCCACCCATGCAGCACCCCTTTCTGCCCCGTGTACTCATAGAGGTCATAGTCTCCGAAATGCTTCAGAAAAGTGCCCGGTAAACTTTTGACCGGAGATAATCGATCATTGATCGTATAAGTGCGCGTCTCGGTCCAAGATTGATAACCATTGCACAGCAATACATCCGTCTCCTCATATTTATGGGGCACGAAAATATGCACCCCTCTAAGTATGATCTCAGCAGAAGCTTTTAAACGGATCTTTAACCGGATCGCCGACCCTTCATCCAGCGCATTCAAAGCAATCGCTTCATATTCTAATAGGCAAGCCGAAAAACCGAATTCAGCCTTACCAGAAGCAGGCAAAACGACCCGCTCATGTCGGGTACGACCATTCCACTCATAAGATAATCGCAACTGCATCGATTGTAAAGGCAACATCAGCTCTTTTTTTTAATCAGATCTATTCAAGCCGCTAAGTTAACCGACTTCTAACTTCTTTGTGTATGATATTTACAGGCCGCGCCCCGCAATAGCAGCTCGCGCCACTTCGCCGGAAAATGCCGTAGCGCAAAGCATGAGTTTACGCTACAGCAAGACCAACTACGCCAAGGGCAAAAAAGCGCGAACTCCCACTGCGGGTCGGGCTATCCGTTCAAATTCAGCCGCTGCCTGCTGCTGTTTGGCAGGCATAGCGGTGGCTACCTTCGGGCCGCCCCGCTATACCGCCAAACAGGGCGCATTCAGCGGCTTCATAACCACTACTATCCCTCGCGGAAGCCCTACATGCAAAAAAAGAATACAATGCCTTTGTTTATTGCATTAGATCGCCTTACCTTTGCAAGCCGAAAAAGAGTGATAGATATGTTCGCAATTGTAGAAATCAAAGGACAACAGTTCAAAGTTGAACAAGGTCAAGAAATCTTCGTTAACCGTATCAACGCGGAAAAAGACGAAAAAGTGACCTTCGACAAAGTATTGTTGACGGATAATGACGGTGCTGTTAGTGTTGGTACACCTACCTTAAGTGGTGTAGCAGTTAAAGCTACCGTACTAGAAGAAGTGAAAGGCGACAAAGTGATCGTGTTCAAGAAAAAACGCCGTAAAGGCTACAAAGTGAAAAACGGTCACCGTCAGCAATACACGAAAATCCGTATCGATAGCATCGCATAATTTGATCGCTATCTTTCAAGAGCCTTTCACAGGCTCCCGCAAAGCGGGAACATCCCCTTTGCCTGAATTTTATTCTCAAAGTACTAAATAGTCATATCATGGCTCATAAGAAAGGACAAGGTAGTTCTAAAAACGGTCGCGACAGTAATAGTAAGCGCCTTGGCGTTAAATTATTTGGTGGTCAGGCCTGTGTGTCCGGTAACATTATCGTTCGCCAGCGCGGTACAAAGTTCCACCCGGGTGAAGGCGTGATGATGGGTAAAGACCATACCATCTTCGCCGTTACTGAAGGTAAAGTACAGTTCCGTAAAGGATTCAAGAACCGTACTTTTATCTCGGTGGTAACAGCTGATGCCTAATTCCATCTGGTTTTTGATAAGCATCCGAATCAAATAAATGCTTACCGTTTAGCTATATAGCCTATTGGTAAGTATAAGGTGTAAACGATTCACAGCGTTTACACATTTTTTAAGCTTGTGAAAAAAAGGTTCAGCTGTACATAGCTGAACCTTTTTTATTTAAAAAAGCTTAAATCCTTTTTCTATACTAAGTGTGTTTCTTAGTATAAAATATTGATTATCAGTGCTTAATAAGATGTTAACGCTAATTTAACGATTAAAAACTATAAAATTAGTTGTAAAACTATTGTAGGCACTATACCTTTGTATTCGTGAGTGAAAGAGATAGGCCGTCTTTTTATCTCACAGCGTACGCAACAAGGCAGACGCTAGCTATATGAACACATGTGATAGCGTCTTATAGTTTGATGAAATCAATCCAATTCACTTTTTTTTAAATTCATAACCATGAAGCAATTTCTTTCTTTAGCTTTAGTAGCTTTCGCTATGAGCTTCATCGTAGCATGCAGCAGCTCTGAAGCTGGCGACACTAAAGCAAATGCGAAAGCAGACGCGACTCCTGCTAAAACAGAAACAAAAGCAGACGCGACTCCTGCTAAGACCGATGCTCCTGCTGAGGATTTAGGTCCTACTACTACAATCGAATTCGAAGAGTCTGTATTCGATTTCGGTACAGTGAACGAAGGAGACAAAGTAGAGCACATCTATAAGTTCAAGAACACTGGTAACGAGCCTTTGAAAATCAGCTCTGCTAAAGGTTCTTGCGGTTGTACAGTACCCGAGTGGCCTAAAGAGCCTATCGCTCCTGGCGCAGGTGGTGAGATCAAAGTTGTTTTCAATACCAAGGGTAAGAAAAACAACCAAACGAAAGCGGTTACAATCACAGCTAACACTGATCCTAACCCAACTCGTATCACCATCAAAGGTGTAGTTACTCCTGCTGATGATGCAGCTAAGAAGTAATTCTTAGTGCGACTCGGTTTGATTCCGAGACGCGATGTATAGAGGTAGTTTAAAGTTTTTCATCTGAACCGCGTCTAAGTGCTTGATTTTGAAGACGAAGCTCTTTTTGAGTTTCGTACTTGAAAAGTACGGGGCGAAAAAAAGCTGAAGTATTCGGGATCAATGACTTAGAGGCAAGGTCGAGAAAATAACTTTAAACTACCTTGTATTCAAAGGAACAGTTTAAGCCCTAAAGTGTTCGTAAATTAGGGTCATAAAAATTGTTCGCTG
>JAHDGT010000627.1 GCA_020631675.1 Bacteroidota bacterium | reverse complement strand
AAAATGAGTGCATTGGATCAAGTGCGTTTAGATGGCGTATTGGCGGCGGCTATGCGCCTGCGAGAGGTGTCTACGGTCACGCCATTGGAGCTGCACCATAATATCTCTGCTGAATTTGGTGCGCAGGTCTATTTAAAGCGAGAGGATCTGCAGCGAGTGCGCTCTTATAAGATCAGAGGGGCGTATAATAAAATGGTGTCTTTGAGTGAAGCGGAGGGTGCGAAAGGGGTGGTGTGTGCCAGTGCGGGTAATCATGCGCAGGGGGTCGCGTTGTCTTGTGCGAAATTAAAGATCAAGGGTACGATATTCATGCCGATGACCACGCCGAATCAAAAGGTGGATCGGGTGCGCTCTTTCGGAGAATCTTATGTGGATATACGTTTGGTGGGAGATACTTTTGATGATGCGAACACAGCGGCGGTGGCTATGGCGAAATCGGAGAAGATAGCGTTTATTCATCCTTTTAACGACCAAAAGATCATTGAGGGGCAGGCAACGGTGGGTTTGGAGATTTTGAATGCGAGCACGAAACCGATCGATTATTTGTTCATTCCTGTTGGTGGGGGTGGCTTAGCGGCGGGCGTGTCAACGGTTTTCGCGGAGCTATCACCAGAAACCAAGATCATTGGCGTAGAGCCTACAGGCGCGCCTTCTATGTCTGAATCCATCAAGCAGAATAAGGTGGTTGCCTTATCTAAGATCGAGAAATTCATTGATGGAGCGGCGGTGCAAAAAGTGGGTTGTCTTACTTTCCCGATCTGCCGTGCGCATTTGCACGATATGGTCACAGTGGATGAGGGCAGCGTTTGCCAGACCATGTTAAAACTCTTGAAGAATGATGCTTTAGTGGTAGAGCCTGCCGGTGCATTGGCGATCGCGGTATTGAAGCAGTTCAGAAAAGAGATAACCGGTAAAAATGTAGTGAGTATCGTCAGTGGCAGCAATAACGATTTTAACCGACTTGCCGAGTTCAAAGAAAGGGCTTTGCTCTATGCGGGTTTGAAGCATTATTTCTTAGTGCGTTTACCGCAAAGGGCAGGTGCATTAAAAGAGTTTTTGACAGAGGTGCTAGGACCGGATGATGATATTTCTTTCTTTGAGTACACCAAGAAAAACGCTCGTGAAAATGGCTTGGCCATTGTAGGCATAGAGCTGCAATCTCCTAAAGATTACGCACCATTACGAGAAAGAATGATCGCTCGGAATTATTACTATGACTACTTGAATGAGAAGCCCGATCTATTGTATTTGTTGACTTGATTGTTTGCTATTCATCCAAAACGGGAGCACACTTAGGTGCTCCCCTCCGAGCTTATTTGCCATCTTCTTTTTGCATGCCCTCGAACAATTGCATCAAGGAGTCTTTACTGATCTCTATAGGTTTATTCAGGTCAGTTTGCTGCCC
>JAHDGT010000175.1 GCA_020631675.1 Bacteroidota bacterium | reverse complement strand
GTTATTAACCGATGATACACATTTTCCTATGAATATATAAGTATACTTTTTAGCGAGATCGCTTGCAGTATATAAATATACCTAAACTGTCGCCGACTTTTTAAATATACGATAGCGCACAGTAAGTTGATCTGGTAAGATTTGACTTTTTGTACACTTATGATAGCTCAAAAAGGTGATTGCTGAGGATGGGATACCTCAGATAGAAAATGACCGAGCTGCTATTAAGACAATGGTTAAGACTAACGGTAAGGAACAGTCTTAAGACTCCGAATACGCACTTACCAAATCCGCATTAAACGTACATTATTCAAAATCAAAACTCCTAGTCTCAAAGGTACGGTATAGCAAAGCGATGGATGTGAATCCCGCTGGTTGATGATATGTGATTGCGGATAAGCTTAGCTTTAAGGAAGACTTTGTTGTTTGTTGGCTCATCCAAGATGTGTGGAGTAAACATCCTTCAATTCTTTACTTCTCCAACATTCTTACTTATTGCTATTGTTCAATACTCTTCAAAGTATAAATCAATTGTAATACCATTGCTGAGGCGAATCCTGCCAAACCGATATAATGTTGTTTGACCGCTCCTAACAAACTTGATCTGACGATTGATAACTGATCTGACATATTCGTCGTTTCAATTCCGTTTACAACAGCTGCTGTATCCGCGATAAAAATGTTGTAGATCATCGGGATGAGGAGAATGACGAGCACTCCGATCGCCATCCAATTCATTTTAGACCGTACAAGTTGAATGATTGATAGAATAAGCGAAGCCGCTATGATCAAACCCAAAGTATAGGGCAAGACGCCTACTATTCTCTGTAATGCAGAGAAGGTCAGCCGTATATGTTCTTCTGATACATTTGCCGAATCATTAAAAAGTAATGCTACTACATTTCTTTCCATTAACCCCACTACGAGTAAAAGAGTGGCTCCCATCGTACAGCATACAAGCAATATGATTTTCAGTTTCATAAATTCAATAGATTGAGAAGTTTCCATTTCTTATTTCTAAAGTACTGCTATTCATTCCTCCGACTTATGCCCAACACCAAATTCATCGAAAACGCGAATGAACATACCCTCCTCCGCTGCTAAAATACGGCGTCTTTTGGCTTCATCTGCTATGGAAGACATGCCTAACTTTGCTCTTAATAGATCCGCTTGTTCTGAGTTCTCTACGGGGTATAATCTATATTGCCCGTCTTCGGTTCTAACCGACATGGTGCCATACCTTTGCTGTACTTTCAACACCCGATGTCCATCCTCATTTCTGTAGTCGATCGAGGTTTTGAACATGCTGGTGTAGTCTAAAGCAGAGGCATAATCCCAAGCACTCAACTCCATGGTCGAGATGGCTTTAATAATATGAGGATGCAGTTTTGCCAATTTCGTGCTATCCATATGTCGCATTAGAAAGGCAATATCATGCACATCGTATTTGCCCATTCTTTTGTCTCCTAAAGTTTGATAACCGGCTAGTCCTTCTTTTTCGCATAGTTCGTAAAGTGCGGCGAAATTCAGACTATCTACAGCCCTCATATGCTTTTGCTGCTCTGCCCAGGGCAGTTTATTGTACTTTCCACTTCTCACTTTTTGATCTTGTTTAATCATTTGCTGAATCAGCTTTTGTTTGTCCTTATCCAAGCCCTCTTTATATGCTTTATTAGCTTTTTTGTAGGTGCTTTTCTTTAGTCCATGCTGTTGGGCAAAAGCAAAAAAAGGAGCGTTTTGTTTTACTTGCTTATAGCTTAATCCTTCTTTAAACCCTTCCTCTATATACATCACAACTTTTTTACCATCTTCTAATGCATAAGCATTACGAGCAGCACCATAAAGATCCTGAGCAAAATATTTTTCCATTATACTAAATGCCAGTAGATAGTATCGGTCACTCTCTTGAAAAGCACTATCTATATGTGCTAATTCCGCTTTATTGATGTAGCTATAATAATTGCGTACCCATTCTTCTACTTCAGGGCTATGATCTTGTGCTTGTGCTTGTGCGTGTACATTTTGCGTATGAGCATGATGTAGGCATAGCAATAAGAGTAATAGGTAGAGGCGCATGTCAATAAAATTTACAACTTTTCCTCACCCATATCCAAACTATCAAAGGGCGAGCGTATCTTCTTAATGTCTCTTTTACTAACGTGAATATACTTGACCGTAGTCTTTATACTGCCGTGCCCTAATAACTGCTGCACGAAACTGATGTCCGTTCCCTCTTCGATCAAATGGGTGGCGAAGCTGTGGCGCAGCACATGAATACCCACTCTTTTATTCACATCGGCTTTATCTCTTGCTCTACTGAACACAGCCTGCATACTACGCACACTATAGGGCTCGCCCGCTCGCTGCCCTTCGAAAATATAATTTTTAGGGCGGTATAACTTGTAGTAGGAGCGAAGCTCATCCAACAAACGGTCTGATAGCATTACCGTACGGTCTTTTTTTCCTTTACCTGCCAAAATATAGATCACCATGCGTTCAGTGTCAATATGCTCCAACTGCAAATTAGAGATCTCGCTCACTCGTAAACCCGCCGCATAAGCTAAGAATAAAACCAGTCGGTGCTTAACATTCTCCACGGCATCGAATATGCGCATCACTTCGCCTTTTGATAGCACTTTTACTTGTTGCTTCGGCTTGCGAGGTCTACCGATATCAAATCTGCGCTTCTCGAAATGATGTACTTCTTGGTAAAAATATCGGATCGCGTTGATCGCCTGATTATATCTTGTACTTGAAACCCGCTCTACCCGCAATAAGTGTAAAAGATAAGCTTCTACCGCTCCCACATTTATCTTTTCAGGTACTTGATGCGGGTAATACTTGAAAAAACGCAACAATTCTGATTTATAGCACTTGATCGTCGCTTGTGAGTAAGAACGCAATTCCATATGCTGTACCGCTCTTTGCAACTCCTTGTATTGGTAAGCCGATAAGTGTTTTTGCGCATTGCTTTTGATCTGCTCAAAACGCTCTTTGAAAAGCATGCGCTTTTGTTCGATCACATACTGATGTTCTTTCGCACTGACCAGCCACCAATCCGCAGGCAGTTTACACCGCACTTCAATATTGCGCTTCCCGAAAATCGCGATCAGATCCTCTAATGAGGCAGCAGAATAGGGGAGTGTCCAATACTCCAATCGTTTCGACCACCTTCTCATAGGCAGCAAAGCCAATCTCGCTTTAATCGCTTTATCGGGCCAGTAACTCAAAATAAAACGTTCTACTTGCTCATCCAGGTCTACTCGTATCTTCTTCATTTATAGGCTTACTTAGCAAGATTCAAAAATATTGATGATGGTTGAGGATCCCATTAGTTTACTTTTCTTTAGATACACAGGGCGTGCCCCCGCAATAAAAGCTTGCGCTAGCAGTCAGAAAAAAACGACAATGAGCAAGAAAGTCTCTAATCTCAAGTCTCGGGTCTCGAGTCTAAAAGCGCAAGCTTTTACTGCGGGGTCGGGCTATCCATTGCAATTCAACGGCTGTTCGCTGCTTCGCTGGCAGGCATAAAAATGGCTACCTCTGGGCCGCCTTTTTATGCCGCCGCTCAGTGCGCTCCTTAGCCGTTTCATTTCCATTCCTATCCCTCACGCGAGATCATCCTGTTTTGTCCTGTTCAATGGGGATCAACATCAATAAGTAAGTGCGCGAAGCCCTGCTTTTTCCCGAAATATTGCCATTTTTAACAAAAATTGTCCTGTTCTCGCGCAAGGGATAGGAGCGGTAATAAGTGCGCCGAATGTGGTGTGAGTGGCGGCTGGGCGGGGCGGCCCAGAGGTAGCCACGCCCAGCCTGCCAACGAACCCACAGGCGGCGTGCTTATTTTAGTGGATAGCCCGGTGACCTGCCGCAGGCGGGCATGCGCCCTTATAATCAAAACAACAGCTAGAATATAAATCAAATGCTGAAGTAGAGCTATATTGTGTACTGAAAGTGGAAAGAATATGAATAGTAAGATACCTAAAAACGCACATGAGCAGGCTTATGGTGAAGCTAAAAGCAGGCTTTTCAATCGTATCATCACGGTATCTTTTGTGATTTGTGCTTTGATCGGTTTGGCTCAGTTGATCTTTGCCAACTATACGGAATTGCTTTCTACCGTTTTGATTTTGACGGCTATTGCCCTGAGCGGACTTTTACATAGAAAGGGGTATTCAGATATTGCTTATGGTGTTATTCCTTTAATCGGCTTTTCTACTTTATTCTATATGGTAGTTGCGCAAGGCAGTAAGTACGAGGCTTTTTTATTGATGTTTCCGGCGGCGATCATCTATATGTTCATATTTTACTCGAATCGCTTGGTGCTGGTAGCTTATTTCTTGCTCTCTATTATATTGCAATGTGTTTTGGTATACTTTAATGCTGGCTATAATGAAGTCGCATTCAAAGATCAAATGTTGGCGGAGTATATGAATGTTCTGGTGCTCAATCTACTTACTTTTTTGATGTGCTATTTCTTTGTCTCCAACTTGAAAAAATCAAAGTTAGAGCTGGACATGGCGGTAGATTATGTGGGGAAGCAGAAAATGGAATTGGTAAGAAGGAATGAAGAATTGGACAGATACATTGCCAGCAATAAACAATTGACCAGCTATACGGATTTAGCGGCTCACGAGCTGAAAGCACCACTGCGTTCTGTACAAGGTTTCGCACAGATCCTAGAGCGAAAACTGAGTCCGAAAATAGAAAAATCCGACCAAGAGCTGTTCGAGATCATTACCACGAATACTAAGAAAATGAGCGCGCTCTTAGATGATCTGCGCAAATTGGGTAAGGTTGATAAAACCGAGATCAAAGTGGAGGTCTTCGGTTTTGATGAGTTAATGGACGAGATCAAACAAGACCGTAGAGATGATATTGATGATCGTAATGCGGAGGTGAAGCATATTGGTGAGGTGGATCAGATCAATGGGCAGCGCAACTTGCTCAAACAGCTATTTTCTAATCTGATCGGCAATGCGGTGAAGTTCGTGGAGGCGGATAAACAACCAGTGGTACATGTGGATTCTGAGTACCAAGAAGATGGTCAGTTCTTCCAGATCATGGATAATGGCATTGGCATCAGTGAGGAGGATAGAGGTCGGGTATTTCAGATCTTTACCCGACTGCATTCTGAGTCGGAATACGAAGGCTCGGGTATCGGTCTAGCACTTTGTAAAAAGATCGTCGACCTCCACAAAGGCACGATCACACTAGGAGAAAGTGAGCTGGGCGGTAGTAATTTTATGATCAACTTACCAGATCTGGAAGACGCTAATGAAAAGACCGACTTAAAATCATAAGTCTCGCCAAAAACGCTTACGGGTCAGTTTCAAATCTTGCAGCATTGCGGATTTCACCCGAATAACGAAGCTATAGTTCTTAGAAGCCCCAAAAGGAGTGATGTTGAAGAGCATTTCCCAGCAGTGCAGGTCGCGGTAAATATCTATTGACGTACGAGAAAGCTGTCGGTTGGTAATGTCATAACCCGTATTCACGCCCACCTTCCATTTAGGGGTGATATTCATCTGCCCGTCCAGATTAACGGTCTGAATGATACTGTTCTCAAACTCGCCTGTGCTGGTATTAAAATTACGGGTGAGTGCAAAGGTATAGTCTAAACGAACATCCCAAGGTATATTGAAATCCACATAGGCATTGGGCTGATTCAGCACCTGTTCTCGCTCACCATCCGTACCACTATTGCTACGAACCAAGGCTTGCTGAATGCCATTATCTGAATTCTGGTTGCTGCTCCTGCTCCTATTCTTACCAAAATCTTTAGAGCTGAAAGAGGTATTGAAATTCACCCCGAATCGTTCTAATCGTGCCAGATTCCTACTATTCGTCCACTCAAAAGTATTGATCTTCTGCCCCTCACTATTCAGCGCATAAGGATCGAAAGTACCACTGAAGTTCATCAGCAATCGCTTATTGAAAAGCGTAGTACCACCAACCAGTCTGAAGTCGGCCAAATTCAAACTATCCGCTGCCAGATTATATGAAGAATTCAAACTCAAGCGATCCAAAATGGCGATTTTCTTTTCGACACTACCCGTATCACTTTTCGCCAAATACTTCATCTGCAAGTTATTACCCACCCCAAAAGTGATACTTGCGGATTCGGTTCTGCCCGGACGAAGATATAGTCCGTCTTCAAAGCGAGAATAGAGTGTATCCGTGCCTATCTCTTGGCGGAGGCTCTTATCCGTGATCGGCGAGCCATCAGCAAAGGTGATGTCTTGATAATACCCCCAAGTATCCGTAGAAAAATCGGGTCGATAAGTAAAACCAAAAGTAGGGGTGAACTCATGTCGTATAGCCCGGATCTTCCCCTTCTTGAACATATACAGCCCGAAAATCTTGGTAGAGAAGCTGGCACGAGTGTCAAAAGTACGGGCAGCGGCAAAGCCAAAGTCCTCACTTTCTGTTACGCTTCCGGGTATTACTTCTTCGATCTCTTCGCCTGTATCGGGATCTATCACCGTTTCAACACTTTCGGGTTCCCATACTTTTCGGGTGGTTTCTAAGTACCAAGCCTCTGTATAGTTAACGGACGGAGTGAAGGTGATGTACTTCAGTAAATTGTAGTTCGCACTCAAGCCTCCTCTATGCTGTAAGCCATAATTCAGATCATCAAAAACCTCATTGGTGAACAACAAGCTGTCTACGGTCTGCACTTCCATTTTACCCTCCACACCATAGGTCAGACCAATTTTCTCATACCACTTTTGTTTCCCTATCCGCTGCTTGCGCTGGAAGGGGAATTGCCGCGCCATATTGGCCGTCAACTTAGGCAGTGTCAAGGTCGTTCTACCCGTATTCAAGTTTTGATAGTGGCTGGCATTGATGTTCAGGGTAAATGGCGTACCCACCAAGTCATTCCTATAGTTGATGCTGGAGTTGATGGTGTTTTCCAATACATCCTGATTGGAAATACCGAACTCCCTATTAAAGCTGGAGCTACTGAAATTCACACTCGTATTAAATGAGCTATTCGGGCGCGCTTTTGGGTCTTGGGTATGCGTCCAGCGCACGCTAAAATCCCTACTTGTACTAAAATCAGGACTAATGGGATCCCCGATCCTCGTCTTACCGAACTGGATATTCATCCTCCCATTGTAGCGATAGCGGCGTTTATAGGCCGACTGTGCGCCCAACAACCAGCTTCCACGACTAAAAACATCACCCGTGATCGCCAGATCCAGATATTCCCCGAAACCAAAGTAATAGCCTCCGCCCGTTAAGTAATACCCCTTGCTCGGCGTGAAGCCATAACCCGGCATCAATACACCAGAACGTTGCCCTTTCTTAAGCGGAAACAAACCAAAAGGAAGAATCAGCGGTGTAGGTACATCCTCGATCACCAACTTCGCCGGACCCGATACGATCAGCTCATTCGGGATCACCTTTACCTTATCCACCTGGATCTTATAGTGCGGATGCTCTAAATTACAAGTGGTATAAAACGCATTTTTGGCGAACATCTCGTCAAACTCATTTTTCTTCACCTTTTCCGAGCGTAAAAAACCATCGCCCTCTTGCGTAACAATACTGGTGATCTTCCCCTTCCGCGTCCTGAAATTATATACCATGGAATCACTCTCGAATTCCCTACCACTCTCCTTGAAAAGCGGCCGGTCCACCAAGGTTCCCGTCGTATCAATGATCCCTTTCGCCGTCACCGTACTCGTATTATTATCCACCACTACCATTCCCGCCTTCAGCTGAATATCATCTTGAGATACCTTCGCCTTTCCGTATAAATACACCTTCTCATTCACCAGGTCATAAATGATAGAATCCACCGCTTGATACTTCACCGGCGCATCTAAACTCTGCCCGCTTTTAGGCAGTGCCAAAGTATCTCTACGCACCACTAAAACCGAATCTTTGCCCGTAGTGGCTATTGAATCGGCTAATGCTGGCGTAGTTTCCGGAGCTATGGGTGTTTCTAAGTCAGGTGCTGAATCTTGAGCCATAAGCACGAACTCCCCGCAGCAGCAGCACAATAGTAAAATCAATAAGCTGCTGTATTTAAAAAAGAATATGTGAAGTCGGTTCGGCAATCAAGATTATTTTCTGCGTCAAAGATCGCAATTTAAAATACGCTCTTAAAATAATAGGGGAGAATTAATGACTTGAGGGTTGTATTATCATTTTCAGGGCACATACCCGCACGTAAAATGTATTAATGTGCTGATTTGATAAATGTGCTAATGAAGATCGTTACTTAGTACATGGTCGTATTTTTCAGGGCACATACCCGCAATAAAAGCCTACGTTTCCTTGCTGATCTAAATCGCCGTCGAGCAGATAATCTCATGTCTCGAGTCTCATATCTCGGGTCTAAAAAAGCGCAAGCTTTAACTGCGGGTACCGGGCTATCCGTTAAAATTCAGCCGCTGCCTGCTGCTTCGTGGCAGGGCTAAAAATGGCTACCTCTGGGCCGCCTTTTTAGCCCGCCACTCAGGGCGCATTCATCGGCTTCATTACCACTCCTATCCCTTGTGCGACAAAAAGATAGATAATGCTTCAAGCTTTAAATGACTAAAATATTACCTTGTATCTTTGAACGATGTACCCTGTAAACGGTCATTTATTCGTTGGTGATTAAGTACAGTGTAATCTAAATTTTCGGATAATACTAGCCAACTTACAGGCCTACCTAAAGGCGCTTGTAAATAGTGGGGGGAGATTTAACAGCAAGCTCCTAATGTAGCTTTTGATTTACAGTTAGAAGTATCTTAGCACAAGAGGGGCGAGATG
>JAHDGT010000174.1 GCA_020631675.1 Bacteroidota bacterium | reverse complement strand
TGAAAATGAGTTAATTTGAAGATTTGAAAATGATAGGGAACTGAAACTTTAGCGAATCGACTTGCGGTTTTATTAAACTACCTCAATGAAAGAAATGACGCTAAATTCAGTATAGTGTACCCTGCATTTTCAAATTGACTCATTGGCTAATTTTCAAATTATTAGAGCAGCTTCTTCAATGCGATCGCCAATGCCGTCTGGCTGATCTCTGTCTTAGACGTTTTGGATTTGAACACCTCAAAGAAAGCATTGCGGATCGTATCACTCACATCTTGGAAAATAGCCTCATCGCTGATCTCAATGTCTTCTTGCATTAAGTAGGCGAAAACCCGCGCCATACCACAATTGGCAATGAAGTCAGGGATCAAGCTACACTGCTCGTCCACAAAATGAGCGGTATCTCCGAAGAACAGATCATTGTCCACAAAAGGATCATTCGCCCCACAGGAGATGGTTTGTAAGCCACCCGCCAATAAACGCTCTATCTGTTCGCGGCTAACTAATTTAGAGGCAGCACCCGGAATGAAAATATCACAAGGAATATCCCAGAACGCTTTACCCACTTCTTCAGAAGGGCGAACATTAGGAGAATCAGGTGACAGCTTATTGCCGTTCTGTCTATTGACGAATAAATCGCAGATGGTCTCGAAGCTCAAGCCTTCCTCATCTGTGATGCCGTGGAAACGGTCTAAGATCCCTACGATCTTAGCACCCTGTTGTGCTAAGTAGAAGCCTGCGGCACCTGCCACATTACCCCACCCCTGTATAACGATGCGCTTGCCTTCTAAAGTACTCTGGTGGTAAATATCGTAATAGTGTCTGATGGATTCTGCAACGCCATAGCCCGTGATCATATCCGCTACTAAGTAGCGTTCTCCACGACCAATTGGGGCATACTTCGCATCTTCTACTACTTTAGATACCCCTTGTCGCAATTGCCCTAATAAATGGATCTTTTTATTGTCTCTTGGCTGGAAATGCCCGTTCACTACACCCTCTTGAGGGTGCCATAAGCCGAAATCTTCCGTAATGGGGATCACTTGTTTTACTTCATCCACGTTCAGGTCGCCACCCGTACCATAGTAGTGTTTCAGTAAAGGCGTCACTGCTTTGAACCAACGCTGTAAGACCTCATCTCTACGCGGGTCGCGAGGGTCGAAATTAATACCGGATTTCGCCCCACCGATCGCTGGTCCTGATACGGAGAATTTGATCTCCATGATCTTTGCCAAAGCGGCTACCTCATCTCTGTTCAGCCCTTTACGCATACGCGTGCCACCGCCCGCGGCACCCCCGCGTAAAGAATTGATCACCACCCAGCCTTCGGCATCGGTTTCATGATCATTCCATTCAAATACGATGGCGGGTTTTTGGGAGCGGTATTTATTCAGTAGATCTTTCATGGATCGATTTGTGTTTTTAGAAGGAGGAAACTAGTGGACTAGCACTTGTGTGTTTCGAGCCGCGAATTTACGCTTATTCTGTTTAGAAATGATAAGGTGTAATGTTGTCTTTACCTGAACAATTTAAGTACTTGAACTAAAACAAGTTGAGCTTATATCTACCCGAGTATTTACATCTGCGGGCATTTCTTTACCTTTGAATGTATTGATCTTGCCATTTGCCGCGCAAGGGATAGCAGTGGTATTAAGGGTGCTGCATGGCGAGTGAGTGCGCCTGTTGCGGGGGCGGCCCAGAGGTAGCCACCGCAACAGGCAGCAACGAACCGACAGGCAGTGCGCTTAATAAGAACGGATAGCCCGGTGCCCGCAGTGAAAGCTTGCGCTTTCTTTAGACCCGAGACATGAGACTCGAGACATGAGATTTCGTGCAGTGTGCCGATTTCTCATGGCTTACTAAGCACGCTTTTATTGCGGGCATGCGCCATGATGTATGATTGCCTAATCTTCAAATTACATAGCTTATGAGACGTCGCGATTTCTTGAGAAATACTGCCTTAGTGGGCATGTTCACGGGTATGGGGGCATATCCTTTTGGAGAGCTGATGGCAAGGGGCGAGCTGCTTCCTTTGACCATATTGCACACCAATGATGTGCACAGTAGAATTGACCCTTTCGCGAGTGGTAGTAAGAAGGGCAAGGGCGGTGCGGCTAAGCGGGCGGCGCTGATTCAACAGATCAGGGCACAGCAAGCTAATGTGCTTTTATTGGATGCGGGCGATATTTTTCAGGGAACACCTTATTTTAATTTCTTTTTCGGGGAGCTGGAGTATGAGCTGATGAATAAGATGGGCTATGATGCGGCTACGATCGGTAATCACGATTTTGACGCGGGCATGGAGGTGCTGGCCAATATGAGCGACAAGGCGAAGTTTCCGCTTTTGAACGCGAACTACGATTTTAAAGGTACGCTGATGGAGGATCGGGTAGCGAACTATAAGATCTTCAATAAGGGGGGGATTAAAGTTGGCGTATTCGGTGTGGGGATTAAGTTGGAGGGATTGGTGCCCCCGCATTTGTTTGGTAAAACGGACTATAAAGATCCCATTGCTGCTGCGAATAAAACGGCTGAGTTGTTAGCGGATAAGGGCTGTGATCTGGTGGTTTGCTTATCTCACTTAGGCTATAAATACGATAATGCGCCCAGTAAACCGAGCGATGTGAAATTAGCGGCAGCGACCAGCCATATTGATTTGATCATTGGTGGGCATACGCATACCTTTATGGATGAGCCGGACCGGGTGCTGAACAGAGATGGGGAAGAGGTATTGGTGACACAGGCGGGCTGGGCAGGCATGCAATTAGGGCGTATTGATATACTGTTCAGAAAACAAGCTAAACCCAAGAAGCGCAAATGGAAAGTGACGGGCAAGGGGATCGATATTGTGTAGTGCGCTTACCTAGCTCAGAAAGAAAAATTATAACTCACGTAAGGAATTGCTGGAAATAAAGCGGTCTGATTAGCGAAGAAGCGTACGCTGGCATTGCCGTTCTCATCAGTAACGGTCTCGTCTTCATAGTAGATGAAGAAGGCATTGAGCCGACTGTATGCATTGTACACGCCAAAGGAAAGATCCGCACTGTATTTTTCCCTTTTAGGATGCTCGAATTTTTTAGTGAAGCCAATATCCAAGCGGTGGTAGGCGGGCATTCTGAAGGCATTCAGATCAGTATAAACAGGAACTAACTCTAAATCGCGGAATTGGGTGCCGAATAAGAAAAAGCGCGCCAAGGGCAGATCCAAAGCTTGTCCGGTACGGTAAGTCCAATTGGCATTCACTCCCCATTTTTTAGGCAATTGGTATTGGCCCGTGATATGCACCACATGTCTACGGTCATAGGTGAAAGGAAAGGCCTCTCCTCCATTCAGATCCTCGAATTGCCGCCATGACCAGGACAAAGTATAATTAAGTGCTCCTGTGAACTTGCCGTCTGTCTTGGCGATCGACCATTCTGCTCCATAACTGTAGCCACTGCCTGTTGTCAGTCGCTCATGGTAGTTTTCATCAATGAATAAGTATTCTGCGGCATTCTGGTAATCGAGCTGATCGTACAGCCATTTGTAGTAGTATTCATTGGTGATTTGAATGCCTGATTTCGTTAAGTGCTCTAAAAAGCGCGCCTTCCAGCCTATAGATACTTGGTCTGCTGTTTCTGGTGCGATGTATTGATTGCTCAAAAACCAAGGATCGGCAAAGCTCAACTGACTATTGGGTACTTGGTGCAGGTATTGCGCCATACGGGCATAGCTCACTTGGGTGCTTAAGCGTTCATTCGCCTTGAATTTTAGGCTTGCTCTGGGTTCTGGCTGGTGGTAAAACTTTTTGTCATAGCCATAGAAGCCACTCCAACGCAAGCCTAAGTCGAGCTGTAAACGGGAATTGATCGTCCAATCGTCCGAAAGGTAAAAAGCGAATTCATTGCCGAGGTAGCGTTGGCGGTCTGTGAGAAAGGTGCTGCTACTCACTGCGTTCGTATCGGTATTAGAGATGCCCGAGCGCAATTGGAAGTCTACGGGTTCGATCTGGTAATGTGTGAATTGCGCGCCCAAGCGAATATGGTGTTGCTCATTCAAGAAGAAATCGATGTCTTCTCTAAAGCTATAATCGTATACGCTGGTGCCACTTTCGTAGCTGGTGAACTGCCGGAAGATATAGGCATCATCATACTGAAAGCGACTAACGATGAAGCTGGTATTTGAAAAGACACGAGGGCCGAAAATGTGGTTCCAGCGCAAGGTGCCCGTCCAGTTGCCCCAAGTGATGTCGTAGGTGTTTTGCGGGACATTATCGATCACTTTGCCGTAATTACCCGCTACTTGATCCTGACCAAAATACGCGCTAATAAATAGGCGGTCTTTTTTGCCCAGTATGACATTAAATTTCGCATTGAGATCGTAGAAAAAAGAGGCAGGAAGTCGTTGCGCGTCCTCAGGCAAAGCGCGATTCACTAAGGGCACGAACAGGTCGGCATAAGTTCTCCGCCCGCTGAATAGATAAGACGCTTTATCCTTCTTGAGCGGACCTTCTATCGTTAAGTTGGAAGCGACCAAGCCAATGCCCCCCCGCACCTGATGGTCGCGCATATTCCCTTCCTGCATATGCACGTCTAAGATGCCCGACAAACGTCCGCCATACCGAGCGGGGAAATCTCCTTTGAATAAGCGAGCGTTCTTAATAATGGCACTGTTAAAAACGCTAAAAAAGCCGAAAACATGACCGGGATTATAAACGGTCGCTTCATCTAAGAGGATCAAGTTTTGAGATTGCGCCCCGCCTCGCACTAAGAAACCAGCTGAGCCTTCATTGCCCGTTTGTACACCTGCGCTCAGCTGAATGGCTTTTAGCAGATCGGCTTCTCCCAACATCATGGGTATAGCTTTCAGTTGTTTGATATTGACTTTCTCTACCCCCATTTGGTCCCTTCTTGCCCAATCTTGCTCACCTTCATCTGTCACGATAAATTCTTCCAGGACTTCAGCAGCAGGGCTTAAATCAAAATCAAGCTGTTGGTCATTGGCAAGGGATAAGCGTTTTAGAACGGTTTCGTAGCCGATAAAGCTGATCTGTAGATCAATGGAGTCGGCACCCTCGATTTGATCTTTGGGTATACGGAGGGAGTAAAAGCCATAGACATTGGTCACGCTACCTTTGGCAAGCTGTTGAGACCATATACTAGCGCCCACCAGCGTTTCACCACTATCCGCAGCTCTGATATGGCCACTCAAATGCCAAGCAGAAGGGTCGCTTTGTGCATAGGATGCTGCCTGAACCCCAAAGTATAGACATAGAAATAAAGAAAAAATCAATTTCTGATGATCTAGCATTCGATAAAAATAAGTGGTCGGGTACATTATTAGCAGCATGTTGATTTTGGGCGCAAAAGCGTTGAAGATAGCTTGAATAAATAGATTCACTAAAAAAAGTGATTTCTTTTTGTTGATCGGGTTGATTGGCATCTTACTTGCATATTCAAAGCCATCAGGCTACTGTTATATATTAGAATTTATATAAGTAGTGTCAGTCGTTCAGGCTTAAAACCGACTACGGTCAAATGTTATACATGTGCATATCCTCATATTAGAAATGTGTTCTTTTTAATCAAATATCTATGCAAATTAGATGGAGTGATTTGTTTGTTTGTACAAAAGGTACGATATTGCAAGGAGATTACAGATAATACTAAGTATAAAGTATAAATTAATCTCCACCATTTATCGCCAAATTCATCCATCCTAAATCTAATAAACATGCGAAAAGCGGATTTAATCGCCCGAATACACGAAAAAACGGGCGTACCCAAAGTTGACGTTTTGGTTTCACTGGAATCTTTCTTCAAAGAGGTCAAAGATGCACTATCAGAAGGTGAAAATGTCTATATCAGAGGCTTTGGTTCTTTTATTACTAAAAAGCGAGCACGTAAAATCGGTCGTAATATTAAAAAGAACGTAGCGATCGAAATACCGGAACATCACATTCCAGCATTCAAGCCAGCAAAAGTATTCGTTGAAACCGTTAAAAACAGCGAATTCTTGAACGCTCAGATATCTGAAGATGCTTGATGAAGCTTTCTTTCAAAGAAAAAAACTAGGCAAGATTCAGTTTTATGCTACTTAACTTACGATCGACCAATTAATAGAGTCGATGCTGAAAAGAGCCAAGTAAAGTTTTCTTAAACGAAATAACTAAAACACCCCACTACTTTAACTAAAGTAGTGGGGTGTTTTAGTTGAGCTAGTTTGTGATCACGAAACAAATTTTAGCATTGTTTCGTTTTAGTAAGTGTATCTTTGCCGTGTGTTACATACTGTAGTGCATTGCACCAACCATTTTTTTGTCACCGCAAAATATCATTATCATGGGTTTACCCGGAGGAATGGAGATGATCTTGCTTGTTTTTGTCGTTTTATTACTTTTCGGCGGAAAGAAAATTCCTGAATTAGCCAGAGGCTTAGGAAAAGGCATTCGCGAGTTCAACCAAGCTAAAGCGACCATTAAAGAAGAGATCGAAGAAGGGATCAAAGAGGAGTCTAAATCATAGACCATTTCTTTTGTAATCCTTTCTAAGTCAAATTTTTACTCGAAAATTTAAAGGCAAGTACGCTAAAGCCTACGCACTTGCCCAGAATCAATTATTTATCACCCTATTGAAGCTTGATGATTTTTCGTCGAGCTTTCCTTGCTTGTTCTATCTTAAAACACTAATTTTATGTAACGAAAAGGTCATTTTATTGACTTTTCGATGCATTAATTCGCCTATATAGTTGCTTGCCAACTCTTTATAGGTGGGTTGGTCTGTTTTTTGACCTTTCCTTGTCAAGCTTAACTGTTGCCTAAAGGTGATTTCCTGATTACCTTTTTCCACATCAAAATCGTTGGTTTACAAAAGATTACTCAACAGTACACCCATTTAGCTGTTGTAGTAGTAAAGCACCCGATTTCTATCTTCATATTTGCTATCGGAAAATTGATCGTCTATGTACGCTCCTTTTTACTTAAAGAACGCTTTCCCCCGCACAAATTCAAGTTCAGGTTCAAGCAGATTGCTTCAACTATTGTGCGTGATTCTATTCCTTGGTTTTACAACAGCGGTTCAAGCTCAAGAGCCTGATCCCTGTGTTGATTCAGAAGAGGAATACTATCTGATCATGACTTCTTTCGAGTCCTCCTGCTACGGTGTAAGTAGCGGCTGGGCAGAAGTATACAGCCCTGAATGCTCTTGTGTATTTAGTGGATGCCTTTTCGAGTGGGACACCCCACTGGGCGAAGGAGCCATGCACAAAGTAGAAGATATCGGGCCGGGTACTTACTGCGTAACCGTTACGCATCCGAACGGCTGCATACTCTCTGATTGTGTGACCGTAGAGGGTCCGACTACACCTTTCGTAGAGGAAGTAGTTACAGAAGACGCCAGCTGCTCAGGCAATGAAGACGGTGAAATATCTATCACGCCATCTGAAGATGCTGGTCCACTCTTAGTAGACTGGACGAACTTGGAAACTGCTGAACAAGGATCCACTAGCGAGTTAAGCCTTGCAGCGCTTCCTCCTGGCGAGTATGCGCTATCCGTATCCAACTTTATTGGGTGCGCGCACATTGACACCTTAATGATCGAAGGGTCCGCCCCACCTGTTCTTGAAGGTGGTAGTTCTTCTGCTTGTTCTGGTTTAGACAATGGAGAAGCCCATATAGAAGTAACAGGTGGAGAGCCTCCTTTCGAATTCATCTGGGATGATCCTACAAACTGTGTAGAGCAAAACGTACTTAACCTCGCTCCAGGTAGCTATAGCGTAACCGTTACCGATGCCAACTTCTGCGAGTATATACTTACAGATATCGTAGTTGAAGATGATACGCCTTTCGTTAGTGCGGGAGCTTCTAAAACGCAAGTTTGTGCGGGTGAATCCGTCATGCTGACGGCTATTGGCGGTGAAAGCTATTCTTGGGAACCTGCTTTTGGCTTGGACGATCCTACGGCTTCTTCTACTATGGCCGTGATCACTGAGCCGGTGATCTACGAAGTGACCGTCATGAATGCGGATGGTTGCCACAATACCACTCAAGTAGCAGTAGATATAGCAGACATGCCTGATCCTGCGGTAACCACATGGAATGATGTGATCTGCCCGGGTGAAAGCACGCAGTTGATCGCTACAGAGGCAAGTGGAGCCAGCTTCTCTTGGTCGCCAGAAACAGGTTTGAGTGATGCGAGCATCAATGCGCCACTGGCGTCTCCTGAAGAAACAACTACCTACACACTTACTGCCACTAACACACAAGGCTGCTCAAGCAGCGTAGAGATCACCGTTACCGTTGATGAATGTGAGGTGATCGGCATCGAAGATGCAAGTGTTTTAGCGCAATTCCAGCTTGCACCTAATCCGGCTGAGCAGTTCGTGAATGTTGCATTTGCAGTTAATGAAACCGCTGATGTGAGCCTCCGACTAATGAATACTTTAGGGCAGAGCGTTTTCACACAACAACAAGCTAATTTCAGCGGTACCTACCAACAACAAATCGACCTGAGTACCTACCCTGCCGGTTTGTACTACGTTCGCATCGATTTAGGTAAGGAATCTTACGTGCGAAAATTGATCGCACACTAAAACGAACGTAGGAACGTACGAATAAAATAAAAACGGGTGATGTCATACATAAATGGCATCACCCGTTTTTGCTTTATGTATGTATGGGTTTGGTCAGTATGGCGTATGCCCGCCTGCGGCAGGTCACCGGGCTATCCGTTAAAATTCAGCCCCTGCCTGCTGCTGTTTGGCAGGGCTAAAAATGGCTACCTCTGGGCCGCCTTTTTAGCCCGCCAAACAGGGCGCATTCAG
>JAHDGT010000173.1 GCA_020631675.1 Bacteroidota bacterium | reverse complement strand
GCTTGAGCATCTTCTTTCCAAACCCCTTGATCAAACTCAATAGGAGCAGTTGTTGTAGCAAAACCGATATAGGCTCTTAGGAAAAGAATACATCTTTTATAGGAAACATCAAAAGCTAACCCAAGAGGAACATTATTGGTAAAATCATTGCTTAGCTCATCCGTGAAAACTCCATATCCCGAAAAAAATTCATACCCCAAACCCCATTTAGAGGACTTGAATTCAATTCGAATATAAGTTCTAATGTATTCCTCAAATGGACTATCGGGGTACTTAGCCAGAAAATCATTTGAAAGCGCATTCAACTCAAGCCGTCTATTATTAGGATAGTTATTCCGGCTTTCTAAATATTTTAAATTGAGTGCCAAAAATTCTTTTTCCTCCTCACTATTAGACGATAGATCGATTTTTTCTTTTAGCTGTTGATATTTTTCTATTATTTGATCTGCCAATTTAAAGTATAGAAAGTCATCCGCTGGCCGGACTCTGACTGGTCTGTCACCAATCCTATAAGTCATTTCATACTCTTTGACCTCTGCAGTTATTTTTGAATAGTCTTCTGTCAAATAATCGAGTATCCAACCTTCAAAAGTATGAACCGCTATATAATTTTCATCGTCAAAAGCTTTAAGAATATCATATAATTTCCTAATTCTTGATACGTCATATTCGATCACGGCATCTAAAAGTCGCTTTCGATACTTTTCGATCTGCTCAATCTTTGAAAGCTCTTCCTCAAACTCATTGGTTTGTGTATAACAGCGTTCAAATGGTATCCCAAATAGGAATACAAATGTGAATAGTAAAAACAAGTGAGCCTTTTTCATTTCGGTTTTATCTAAATGCGGTTATTAATCGAATACTAATATATACTATATTTTTCAGGCTTGTTTTGGAAACTTTTTCACAATGAGGTATCTGTCGTAGGCGGGAGCACCCATGTGTGCTCCCTACATAGATTTATCCTGTTCATCAAATCATCTGGGTATATCCAGGTTCAAAGGTGGTCGTGGGTTTATCTGCTCACAGTAGACGCATGCAATGCGTCTCTACATGATGGTATCTTGTTCATCAAATCATCTGTGTATATCCGGGTTCAAAATTGGTGGATTTATCTGCTCGACGAGAGGCGCGATAAATCGATGCCTCTACGGGGTATTTTTTCAATTTCATAATGGTGTGTGGGGTGCGCATTAAAAACTTTCCGACCTTCGTGCTGTTGGATTTCTTTCTCTTTCGATCACTCTCTACTACGCCTAATTTGGGCGGTATCAATTACGGCTATGTCAAACCCAAACCCAAACCATCATTTGAATCAGGAAGCGCAGCGGGCGGATCAGCCTATTCGTAGATTATTTGCTTATGTGGATCGCTTTAGGGGGCAGTTGTGGAGCTCGGTCTTTTACAGCATTGTTAATAAGCTGGCGGATCTGATGCCGCCCTTGATCATTGCTTGGGTGATTGATAGTTTGACGGGTAATATTCCTGCTTTTGTAGGTGGAGTATTTGGTATTGAAAGTGCAGAGGGGGCGATCGTTTTACTGGCAAGTATGGTCATGATCGTATTCGCCTTTGAGAGTGTGTTCGAGTGGTTGTTTCAGCGGGGGTTTATGCGCTTGGCGCAAGATACCGAGCACAGCTTGCGTATGGATGCTTATGCCCGATTGCAACAGAAAGAGATGGCTTATTTCGAGAACAACCGTACAGGGGATCTCATGGCCATGCTCAATGATGACATTAACCAGCTAGAGCGTTTTTTGAATGATAGTTTTAATCAGATCATTCAGCTCACGGTTTTATTCTTGTTCTCAGGGGTGATTTTATTTGGCAGCTCTTGGGAGCTAGCGGCGATCAGCCTTACGCCTATTCCCTTCATTTTGTGGGGCAGTGTGTACTACCAGCGCATGATCTCACCTTACTACAAAGAAGTGCGACAGTCGGTCGGAGCTTTAAGTAATCGTTTGGAGAATAATATTTCGGGTATGGCGGTGATCAAGAGCTTCACTGCGGAGGATTTTGAACGGGAGCGCATGTACGAAAGTTCTGAGCGTTACCGTGCGGCCAACTATAATGCGATCCGTTACAGTTCTTTGTACGTGCCTTTGATCAGAATGCTTATCGCGCTGGGCTTTGCGATCGTGGTTTTGATCGGTGGCTATTGGACTTTACAAGGTAAACTCACTATGGGGCAGATCACCTTGTTCACCATGATGATCCAGCGGGTATTATGGCCCGTTACCCGCCTAGGTAAAATCTTTGATGAATTAGAAAGAGCCCGTGCTTCGGCTGCCCGTGTTTTCGGTTTGATGGATGCGGATATTGGCTTAACAGATGTTGAACAGCCTACTGAAATACCTCAATCTTTCACAGGGGACATTCGCTTGGATAAGGTGTCTTTTCACTATGCGCCTGAACTGCCTATTTTGGATCGGGTGGATCTGCACATCGCTTCTGGGGAGACGATCGGTATCGCGGGTACTACGGGGGCGGGTAAAACCACCATTACCAAGTTGCTACTCCGCTTGTATGATGTGACCGGCGGTAGCATTCAGATCGATGGCATTGACATACGCCAGTTCCGGCAGCAGGATCTGCGTAGACAGATTGCTGTGGTCAGTCAGGATGTCTACCTCTTCCACGGCACGATCGGGGAGAATATTGCTTATGGTATGCCAGCCGCTTCAGCAGCGGATATTGAGGCGGCTTCTAAGAAGGCACAATTGCATGAGTTCGTAGCCAGCTTGCCTGAAGCTTATGATTCTATTGTGGGTGAGCGGGGGATCAAGTTAAGTGGCGGTCAACGCCAACGATTGAGCATTGCCAGAGCGATCTTAAAAGACGCACCGATCCTAGTACTTGATGAGGCGACTAGTGCCGTGGATACGGAAACGGAACGCGCCATTCAACTGAGCTTGAATCAGCTAACGGCTAATAGAACAGCGATCATTATCGCGCACAGATTGAGCACGATCCGCCATGCGGATCGCATCGTGGTTTTATCGGGCGGCGGTATCGCGGAACAGGGGTCACATGAGGAGTTGATGGCGATTGACAATGGTATTTACGCGGAATTGTGCAGGGTGCAGATCGGGGAGATGGTGTGATGTCAATTTGAAAATTGGGCAATGTGGTAATTTGAAAATGGGTTTTTACGTTATTTTTTTATGCGTATTTATTATTTGGCTTTATCGTTTTTTTTCTTGTTTGCGGGGGGCTTTGTTGGCTTGCAAAATACGCAGGCGCAGATCCAATTGCGGGATGGGTTAATGGATCAACATTTCACCTATATTGGTTTGAAGCATGGGGTGGATGTGCATAGTGGTCCTACTCGCTATTTTACATACCATTACTTTGACCCGCAGGTATTCAGTCAGTCGCATCAGCATTTATTTTACCGTCCGTTTACGGCATCTAATGAGGTGGTGCATAGCAGTGAGTTATTGCTGCGCTTGCCCTTGGGGAATCGCATGTTGGTTCAAGCGCAATTGCCCTATGCTACTAAATTCAGACAGGAGGAAGATAGTGATACATTAGAATCTAAACAGTCGGGCTTAGGGGATCTTTCTTTTGATTTAGGGATCAATTATCCGCTTGGGCAAAACGGTGCTTTGGTGTATTTGATCGGCGGGGCGAGTGCGCCCACGGGCAGCTTTGACCGCTTCGATGCGGCTGGTGAAGTGGAGCCGCATTTACAGCCGGGCAAGGGAGCTTGGGCTGTTCGCGGACAGCTACTGGCACAAGGGCCTTGGAAGGGGAAAATAGACAGTCGATTTACTTGGCAGTGGGTGGCGGATGCGGTTTATCAGTATCACTTCAAGAATCTGTATAGCTATCAGTATGGGGGTGCTTTCCGTGCGCAGGCGGGGGTGAGTACAAAGCTGCTATTGGGTAAAGGTAAAAGCAAAGCCGAGCAACAACAAGCAGCGCTGCTCCCCAGCTTTCGTTTGGTATATGATAGGAACGGGCAAGACCGCATGCATGAAGAGACTATCGCGGAGTATACCAGTGTGCAGCTTTTGCGCACGGAGCTGGGTTTGGGGTATATATTGACACCAAGCAATAAGAGAAGCATAAGGGTGAATCTATACGCCAATTACCCGATCGTGCAGCTGAATGATTTTAGTTTATTGGATAGAAAGTGGCAGTTGGGGCTGGGCTTGTTTTGGGGTTTGGACCTCCGCGAAGGATAGGAGCGGTAATGAGCCCGACGAATGCGCCCTGTTTGGCGGCATAAAAAGGCGGCCCAGAGGTAGCCATTTTTATGCCTGCCAAACAGCAGCAGGCGGCGGGTGAATTTTAGCGGATAGCCTGACCCGCAGTGAAAGGCTGACGCCTTTAGACATAAGACCCAAGACGTAAGACATAAGATTTCCTGCTCGATGCCGATTTGCTGTTACAAAAACGCTTAAAGCCTTTTATTGCGGGGCGCGGCATGAAAATTTTAATACCGTATTGAAAAATTATTTTGCTGTAGGCGGGAGGACACACGGGTCCTCCCCTACATACAATTTGTTTCATTCAAAATTCAGGCGTTCATCATTCAAAATTGGTTCAGACCACCGATTGGAATTGCTTTAAGAAACGAACGTCGTTCTCGAAGAAGAGGCGGAGGTCGTTGACTTTGTATTTGAGCATAGCGGTACGCTCGATCCCGATCCCGAAGGCGAAACCGGTGTACTTTTCAGAGTCGATGCCGCAGGCTTCTAATACGGCGGGGTCCACCATGCCGCAGCCGAGGATCTCTACCCAGCCGGTGTGCTTACAAACGGCGCAACCTTTGCTATCGCAGATGAAGCAGGAAACGTCCATTTCGGCGCTTGGCTCGGTGAAGGGGAAGTAGGACGGGCGCAATTGGATGCGCGATTTCTCGCCATACATTTCACGGGCGAAATAGAGCAGCGTTTGCTTGAGATCGGCAAAGGAAACATTCTCAGCGATGTACAGTCCCTCTACTTGGTGGAACTGGCAATGCGCGCGCGCGGAGATGGTCTCATTACGGAATACCCGCCCGGGCACGATGATGCGAATGGGCGGCTTTTGCGTTTGCATGATCCGCGCTTGCGCGGCGGAAGTGTGCGTGCGCAACAACATAGCAGGATCCTCCTTCTTACTGATGTAAAAGGTGTCTTGCATATCGCGGGCCGGGTGATCGGCAGGCGTATTCAGGGCCGTGAAATTGAACCAGTCGTTCTCGATCTCGGGTCCCTCTACGGTTACGAAGCCGATGCGCTTGAAGATGTCTACCATCTGATCGCGAACGATGCTGATGGGGTGACGACTGCCCAGACGTTCATCGCTGATCGGTAGGCTGAGGTCGGGTACTTCCACCTTACTTTCGGCAACGGTTTCTAAGCTGTCTTTCAGGCTTTGAAAACGGGTCTCGGCTGATTGCTTCAGAGCATTGACCAACTGTCCGAACTCGCGCTTGCGCTCGTTGGGTACTTCTTTGATCTGCTTGAAAAGCGTTTTGATCTCGCCCTTGCTACCGATGTACTTGATGCGGAATTGCTCTAGTTGATCGGCGGTTTCGATCTGTGCGGCTTGTATGGCGCCGCGCATGTCTTCAATTTTATCGAAAATGTTCATTGCTGTTGACCTCTTTTTCTGCTGTGCATTAGACGTTATGATATAACGTCTCTACGTATTTTTTCTACTCGATGTCGAATTTTCCCTGCTCGACGGGAGGCGCGATGAATCGTGCCTCTACGGGATTTTGCCTACCGGCATACGTTATGGTATAACGTCTCTACGGTTTTTTATTTTGTGGGGGCCTTGTCTACCACTATACGTTTATCGCGGTTGGCCAGTTCCCATGCGGTGTGAAAAACCAATTGGGCGCGCTTTTGTAGGGACTCGAACTCGATCTTTTCTACGGTATCGGTTTCTTTGTGGTAGTCTTTGTGCGAGCCATTGAAATAGAAGATCACCGGAATATTGTTCTTGGCGAAGTTGTAGTGATCTGAACGGTAGTAAAAACGATTCGGATCTTTCTCGTCATTGTAACGATAATCGAGTTTCAGATTCGTGTACTTGGCGTTCATTTCTTCATTGATCTCGTGTAGTTCGGTACTGAGCTTATCCGCCCCGATGCAGTGTACATAGTTGCCGTGGGTGTAGTTCTCGCCAATGCGCCCTACCATATCCACATTCAAATTAGCTACGGTATTCGCCAGTGGGTAGATCGGGTCTTCATCGGTATAGTACTTAGAGCCCAACAATCCTTTTTCCTCACCAGATACCGCCATGATCAATACGCTTCTGCGCGGACCATTACCATCTTTAGCAGCTAAGGCGAATGCTTCTGCGATCTCCATGATCGTTACCGTGCCTGAGCCATCATCATCGGCGCCATTGAAGATCTTTTCTCCTTTTACCCCTAGGTGGTCATAGTGGGCAGTGATCACGATGATCTCATCCGAAAACTCGCTTCCTTTTATGAAACCCAATACGTTAGAAGATTCAACCACCTCCTCATTTTGTTTGAGGTCGATATTCAAGTCTGTCTGGCTGTTCAGCTTAATGGTTTTGTGCTTGCGGTCGATCTTCATACCCAAACGCTCTACGCTTTTCTTGCGCTTATTGCCCAACAAGCGATTGGCCATCGCCTCCGAAATGTAGATGGTATTCATATCACCCGGACCCGCAGAACTCAACTGCATAGAGCTACTGCTGATGTAGTTACCGAACATCTTCACATCACGCTCAACGCTTTTACTTACCATAAGCAAAGTCTTTACTCCACGTCGCTTCGCCAAGTTGACTTTCTTACGCCAGTTGGTGCTCCACTCTGAAGGTCCGAACTCTTCAGAGATCAGATAAGTACCATCGTTTTTCTCAGGCTCTCCGGGTAGTATCAATACTACTTTTCCAGCTACATCTTGACCCGCATAATCACTGTACTTAGGGTCGTCAATGCCATAGCCTAAGAACATCACTTCATTGGTTTCTAACTTGCTGCTGCGAGCCGTTCTTGAAAAGCAATAAAAATCTTTTAAAAAGTTGTACGATTTATCATCGATCGTTACCACTGGTTCGTTCCAGGTACGTGTTGCTAAAGGTACGGTCTGGAAGTAGGAGTTTTCATTACCCCCGGGTGCCACACCGATCGTTTTAAAGTGATCGGCGATATATTGCGCTGCTTTGCGCTGTCCTTCTTTCCCGGTCTCGCGGCCTTCAAATTCATCACTGGCCAAAACGGTCAAATGCTTCTCCAGATCCTCCATACTGATCGTACGGGCAAATCGGATCTCATCAGGCATAGACACTTGCATGGCAGGCGCCATTTCCACTTCTTGTGCTTGTGCCTGCGCCTGAAACGCAGCATTATAATTTAAGGCTGTCAATGCGAAGATCATCAGTATAGAAAAACGCAAAGACGAGGGAGGGAAAAAATTCATCTTCTTCAATTTTTGAACTCTAAAATCAAACAGGTAGTAAGTAAGCACATACGTATGCACACTAAAAATGCGATCAGCAACAGGCGATCTTATTCACCCTACGCTCGTGCCTGCCCCCTTCAAAATCAGTAGATAAGAAAGCCGCCACAATGTTTTTCGCTTGGTGGGTAGAAATGAAACGAGCTGGTAAACAGATCACATTCGCATTATTATGCTGTCGCGCTAAACTTGCGATCTCCGTTTGCCAAGCGATCGCTGCACGAATGTGCTGGTGCTTATTAGCCGTCATACAAACGCCATTCGCACTTCCACAGATCAATATACCCAAAGTGGCTTCGGCTTTCATAGTCTCCGCCAAGGGGTGAACGAAATCAGGGTAATCAACAGACTCGCTACTGTGCGTGCCCTTATCGATCACTTGATGTCCTTCGGCAGCTAAGTATTCCACAAGAAGTTGCTTGTATTCAAAACCCGCATGATCACAGCCGATCGCGATGATCAATGTCTGATCAGACATAGTATTCGCATTATTAATTAGGTGGAAGATAAATGGAGTGCAAAGGTACGCGCTTCAACCAAATTATTCGTTTAGCTTTCAGCTGCAATGTCCGCTACTATGATCAAATTAGGTGTTAATAAGACACCTTGCGCGCTTCTTGCAGTGGCCAACAACTGTAAACGTACCCACATGCGCACCCACGCCCAGCTTAAACGCTGTAAAATTCGCTTCGCAAAACCATCCACGATCAATGCCGATGGCAGTACTTTAACTGCTGTATAACCCGCCGTTCGCATCAACTGTTGCGCGCTACTCGAATTAAGCAATAACTCATGCGTCATATCCCCATAGGCGAACACACTGCCCATCACCCCGTCCATATTCGGCGTTCTAAAGATCACCCTCCCTCCTGCTCGCAACTTCTGCTTGGCCAAAGCCAACAAGCGCAAAGCCTCCGTCTTACTCAAATGCTCGATCACATCAATAGACACCAACACATCCAAACTATCATCAGCCAAGCTTTCTAAATGAGCGAAAGCATCCGCACAAGCCACATTCTCCAAACCCAAAGCCTTCGCCTGCTTGATCTGATCCTCACTGAGATCAATACCAAAGGTTTCCGTATAGTCCTTATCTTTCAGTAAGAATAACAGACTACCATAACCACAACCCACATCCAATATGTAGGCGTTTTTCTCCTCTGGCAAATGCGGTAACACCTCCACTACTAACTGCCTTTGATCATGCGCCAACTGCGCCCGTAGATCACTATCCGCCCGCCGTCCGGCCTGTGTACTGAAATAGGCTTCGTATAATTTTTCCCGATGCTCCAAATCGCATTACTTACATTCACCGCCTCGATATGCAGGCAGCATGCAAAAATAGTACAAAGACGGCAGTCCAAGACATCTTAAACGCATTCCCCCATCCT
>JAHDGT010000172.1 GCA_020631675.1 Bacteroidota bacterium | reverse complement strand
GTTCCTTCTACCCAATGCTTTAATGATGCCTATTATTTCAATGGTTCCTTAGGCTGTATCAGTGTGCCTTTGGATGTAGGGGATTGTAGTAGCTCTGGTCAGTTGGTCTTTACGCCTGTTGTTGCTCCTTTTTTCGACATTTGTCCTGAAAACACGCCTGAAGATGAAGCGGATCCATTTGGACCGAATGTTACGGTAACGATGGATTGTCCGACTTTGATGATCGTTGACAACCCACAGGTGATCTGTGAGGATGCTTTACCTACTAGTGTATTGATCAATGCGAGTGGAGGTACAGCTCCTTATACTGTTGAATATGCCATTGATGGCGTATCACAAGGAACGATCGCACTGAATGCGCCTTTTGAAATTCCTGTTAATGCCGTTACTAATGGAGAAGTAGAATACAGCTTGATCAGCGTAGTAGATGCAAATGGCTGTGAAGGAGAAGTGAGTGGTGCGACAACGATTCAGGTTTCTCCTACGCCTAGCGGCAACTTGATCACCAGTAGTATCCCAACCTTGAATTGTAATGTTAGTGCATTGATCGACTTTAGCTTTTCACCCGCTAATTCTGGTCCTTGGCAATTTACCTATACCATTGACGGTGTTCCTTATTCTTTGACCACTTCTGATCCAACTTTCAGTTTGAACACCGATATTCCGGGTACTTATGAATTGATCTCCGTTAGCTCTACGGAAACAGGTTGTACGGGTCCTGTTACAAGTAACACACCTACTGTCACTTTTAATAACCCTCCTACTTTAGATGATGTGAGTGATACGCTTTGTGATGACGGGAGTGCTTCTTTCACTTTAGAAGATTATAATCCAACAGTTGCCTCCAACCCAGGCACGGGTGGTACTTATACTTGGTATGTAGTAGACCCTACTGATCCATCTTTTAATGCGGCTTTGCATGGCATTGGTGGTTTAGATGAAGATGGTGGAACACCTGGTACACAAATCACCTTTAGTAGTGCAACCACCTACTATGTAGTTTACAATAATGCGGAGGGATGTCAAGCTATTGAAGCTCTAGAATTAGCTGCGGATCCTTCAGGCTGCTGTATCTTATTAGATGACACCGATATTGATGCCTGTGCGGAAGACACAACTCCACCAGGTGATACTATTGGAGATAATATCGACCTGACTTCTTATGAGAGTGAGGTGTTAAATGGCGAAAATGCCGCTGATTTTGATTTTACTTGGTACGATGGAGATCCCGCTACTACGGGTAGCCCCTTTGCTGACCCTACTGATGTGGATGGGCTTGTAAATGGCAATTCCGTTTTCGCTGTGATCAATGAGGGCACTTCTTGCGAGCAGGTGATGGATTTAACCATATCCCTATTCCCGCCTTTTGAGTTGACATATGCGGATCCTTTACCAGACTTCTGCGGTTCTGGAACCATTGACCTGATCACTTTGATCAGTCCGGGTAGCTTAGGTAGTTTAGATACTCCCGATTATGGAACATGGACAGGGACAGGTGTTACCGAAATAGCTCCTGGCGACTGGGAGTTCGATGCTTCTGCTGTTAGTGGAACAACTGTAGACCTAACCTTTGTCCCTAATCCTTTCGACCCACTCTTCTGTTTAGCAATGGAAACCTTGACCTTGAATATTAATCAAGTAGATGCAGGAGAAATAAGTGTCGCTACACCAACGACCACATTCAACATTTGTGAAGGAGACGACCTCTTGGATGACGCCTCCGCTTCCGCTGTTTTTACAGTAGATTATAGTTCAAGTAGTGACCCTGCTGGAGATGAGTATATTTTCTTGTTAGTAGAACCTGTTCTGGGTACGATCATTCAGACCAGCACGACTGGTGACTTTGATTTCACTAGTCCGCTTATATCCGCTGGCACTTATGTGGTTTGGGGATTATCATATAGTACGAACAACTTCCCTTATGATAATCTAACCGACTACTTAGCGAATTTGATACCTTTTGACATCGGCAACATTCAGGATGATGCGATAGCCAATGGCGGTCCCTTATGCTTGGATTTAGACAATGCGAATACAGGTGGTGGTTTTTATACCATCACTGTTGTTGGAAATCCGACCATTGTTGGTGATGGTACCATAGCCACTCAAATTTTCGCTTGTGATGGTCCATTTGACTACTCTGGATTGTTTACGCCCAGTGGAGGTACTTGGACCGATGATGTAGGCGGTAATAGCTACATTGACGCTACTGGTAATTTTGACCCTACTGGATTAGCTTCTGGCTTTTATGAGGTCAACTACACCTTAGGTTCTGGAACTTGTGAAGCAGTAGCAACAGAGAATATTCAGGTACTACCAGACCCTGATGTGATTCTGAATCCTACAAGTGGTAATATCTGTGTAAGTGATGCTCCTTTTGATTTAAGTACAGTGGTAGATCCTACTTCTGATGTAGGTACTTGGTCTGGTGATGGCGTTACCGGTGATGCTGCAAGCGGTTTCTTCTTTGACCCTGATGACCCAAGCGTTAGTGGAACTAGTGTTACACTTACCTATACACTTTCTTGTGTGAATACCGATTTGATAGATGGATCCATTTGTACAGCGGATGTAGTACCTGTTTGTGGTTGTGATGGGGTTACTTATACTAATTCTTGTGTTGCCATTTATGAAAATGGAATCACCACTTTTAGTCCTGGTGCCTGCGCTATGGGGCAGATCGGTGGTTGTACCGACTCGGAAACTTTCACCTTTACCATTGATAATGGTACTCCTGTCACTTTTGATGGCCCTACAAGCAGTTACTGTATTTCGGATATGCCATTGGATTTGACCCAATTCTTAACAGATGAAACCTTAAGCGGTACATGGAGTGGTACGGACGTAAGTGGTACCGAACTAAATGCAAGTTCTGCTACGGATTATACGGTCACCTTTACGCCTGATGCAAGTACTGGCTGTTTAGCCGCGAATGATGTTACCATCACTATTGATGCGGGTACACCCATTTCTTTTGATGGACCTACGGCAAATTATTGTTTAGCTGATATGCCTTTGGACTTAACGCAGTTCTTAACTGATGAGTCCCTAAGTGGAACTTGGTCGGGTGTCGGTACGAGTGGCAGTGATTTAGATCCCATTTCAGACGGTACTTTTACTGTTACTTTCACCCCGGATGCATCGGCGGCTTGTGTCACAGCAAATGATGTAGACATAACGATTGACCCTGATGATGTAATAGCTTTAAACGCAGCAGCTATTGATGTTTGTGAAGACGAAACCAATTACGACCTCACGTCATTAGAAGACACAGGCAATACAGCTGGCTCTTGGTCGGGTACGGGTGTTGACCCAAGCGCAGGAACACTCAATGTGAATGGCTTAAGCTCTCCAGCAACAGTTACCTATACAACAAGTGGTAGTTGTCCTGCTACACAAGATGTAACAGTGAATATCACTACAGTGCCGGATGCTTCAACCATTGCCCCAGCAGAAGCACTTTGTAATGAAACAGGCACAGGAAATGTGACCAGCATTGATTTAGATGATTTAGTGACCGGAGCAACAAGCGGAAATTGGTCTATCATTCCTCCACTGCCTATAGATGGCGATAATGTCATAGATGCGCTCGGCGTAACAGCTGGTCCTTATACCCTAACTTATATTGTTGCGGGTGCTGGCGGCTGTCCTGATGCTTTCACTCAGCAAAATTTAACCATCCAAGCTTGCCCTGCGAACTGTGATGAAGATGCCAGCTTCGACCCTCCTGCGGACATATGTGCTGTAGCGGGTCAAACTTTCGACTTACTGTCTTTAAGTCCGGTAGATTTCACAGGTACTTGGAGCGTGACGGACGCAAGTACGAACCCTGTTCCTTTAACAGGTGTGAGCTTTTTAGACCTAACAGGCTTGAGTGGCAGTTACAATATTACTTATACTGTACCGCCAGTAGATCCAGATTGTCCTCCTGCGACTTTCACGCAAACTCTAGTGGTTAATCAAGAAGTGACCGCAGCCTCCACACCACCAGTAGAGGGACTGTGTAATACTTGGACGAACCTACAATTAGAATTAAATAGCTTGCTTACACCCGAAACAACTCCGGGTGGGGTGTGGACTTCCGTCCCTCCTGCTCCTATTGATGGAGCGAGCTGGTTCAATGCGGATGGTTTGGCTGCTGGTGATTACGTAGTGACCTATACCGTTACAGGAGCTGCGCCTTGTACAGATGCGAGCACCTCACAAACCATAGCGGTAAATGATAGCTTAGCAACGGCTGGTCCTGATGATACGGTATGCGGTACATCCTATACTTTGCAGGGTGTGAGCGTAAGTGCTGGAAACTGGGATGTACTAAGTGCGCCAACTGGAGGTAATGCTGTATTTACGGATACCAGCGACCCAACGACAGATGTAACAGTAGATGTTGCTGGTGTTTATACTTTCTTCTGGACTTCTTTTGATGATGTCTGTACAGATGAGGTTTTAGTAGACATTACTTTTACAGATGCCCCGACTATAAATGTTTCCGCTACAACTCCAGGTGAGATATGCGGTTTAGATGTCCAACTGAATGCGCTTGATATTGACGGCTTCCCGATCAGTGGTGGGGTATGGAGCTTTAGCTCTACTGATGGTACAGCAACTTTCAGTGCTGATATCTTTAATCCTTTCGTTACGGTAAGTGCACCGGGTGATTATACCTTCACCTATGATGTAGCAGATCCGGATTGTCCTTCAACGGGTAGCTTAAATGTTACTTTCATTGAAGAGATGGTCGTAGTGAGCGACTTAAATTGTTTAGATGATGATACGGGCTACGAATTGACCTTCACCATTACTGGTGGTGACGTGAGTACTTCTGGTACTTATCAGATCGCTGGTGATGTGACGGACTTCATTGTACCGGGTGTGCCCACGACTTATACTTATACCAATGGTGAAGTACACAACATCATTATTGATGATGAAGGAAACTGTGAGGAAGTTCTATTGACCGGAACGCTGGATTGTGCTTGTTCACCTTTAGCAACAGACCCTGTAGCTGTAGATGCAGCTCTTGAGTTCTGTGAAGGAGCAGCTATACCAGAATTAGCGGTTACTGACCAAGGTGACACTTACTATTGGCTACTGAATCTGACTGATGATTACACGACTGATGCTTTGGGTTCTGGGACTACATTTACGCCTAGTGAGCCTTTAGCCACTTTATACTGGGTAGTTGCGGTAAGTAGTGGTGATTGTGTGAGTAATCCTACTCCAATAGAACTCACTCAAAATTCTGTTCCTTCGGCTCCTGTGATTGCCAACCAAAATATTTGTAATGGCGACCCAATTCCTGAACTGTATACCGCTGCGGCTGGCAATACCGTTTATTGGACAGATGATGCGGGTATGGAATTCAATGGACCAGCATTCACACCAACTTTAGGCGGTATAGCCGACTATACCTTTACGGTTTGGGAAGTGAATGCGGAAGACTGCGAAAGCACTACGACAGATGTTACAATAAGCATTATTGATTGTAGTGTGGATTGTCCTTCTATTGTTGATATAATCGGCGATACCGAATATTGTAGCACAACTCCAACCGCAGTATTGGAAGTTACAGTAAACAATGCAGCCAACCTTGACAATATAGAATGGGTAGTGGATGGAGACAATAGCTTCACCCTTGATCAATTTTTGTCTTACCCTATCCTCGAATTCGAAGGATGTGAACCTAGCACCATTACTGCTACGGTTAATATCTATTGTATAGATGACCCAACTGTAATCGCGGATTCAGAATCTGTAACTATTACGGTATATCCAGAAATCGATGCGGATCTTTTGTCTTTCTCTAATGATTGTGAAAGCGCGCCTACATTGACCTCCACCTGTGACAACTACATCATCACCGCAACAGATGTGCAATTACCTAATACGGGTACGAATACCGCAATATGGAATGTTACTTACGATGATGCGACAGATTGCTTCGACTACGAGGCTGCTTTTGAATATGATTGTGCGGGCTGTTTCAATGTGACAAGTCCTTTAGCAGATGCGTTATCTATTTGCACAGGTGAAACACCTGATCTAACTGCTTTTGAATCTGATTTCACAGTTGATGATCCTGCCGTTTTAGGTACGGTGTCTTGGTACACCAATAGCGATCTTAGTACGCCTTACAGTGGTCCTATTGATTATAGCGGTGGGGATGGCTGTACCGCTGAAGATATAACGCTTTACTTAGGTGCCGTTTGTACTTTAGATGATACCGTCATTCCTGCTGGTCAGTTAGTGCTTAGCGTTTACCCAAGCTATGAAGCAACATTGATCACAGGCACTAATGCAGAATGTACTGTACCTACGGTAACAAGCGATTGTTATACCCTGAACCCTATTGATGTGCCTACTGATGTAAGTGGCACGGTATCCGGTACAGCTACTTGGCAAGTCTTAGCAACAGACGGACCAGGTGGGGTATCTTGTTTTGATGAAGTATTCGAACTGCCTTACTTCTGCGGTGATGTTTGCCCAACAGCCAGCATTGTAGATAGTAGTCCGGCAAGCGCATGTTCTGGTGACACTTTCACCATGAATGCTGAGATCACACCTGCTGATGCGGTTTGGTCTGAGGACTATGATATCACATGGTTGATCAATGGCTCACCCGTATTGGGTAATGAAATACCAAATTATACAGATGGCTTCGTAGCAAGTCCTGATGATTGTAATCCAGTTAGTACGAGCTATGAAATGGTGTTCGTCTGTTTGGACCCAGGGGATGCGCCGAACGACACTTTGGATATGGGTACAACTATAAGTTACCCTACTTTCAATCCTGATTTCGTTATTACAACAGATGGGGTATGTAGCATGCCTGACATCAGCTTCACTTGTGATCAGTACAGTATCATTGATACCACTGGCTGGTTGGAAACTGTGGGAGTTGGCGAATCAGGCACGGTGACCTTCACCATCACAAATAATTGTTTCGTCGAAGAAGTAGAGATTGATTACGACTGCCCATGTGTACCTCCTGCTGCTCCTTCAAGCAGTAACCAGAGTATTTGTGTTGGCGATCCGAACCCGATATTCCAAGCGACTTTAACAGAAGGAGATACAGCGATTTGGTATGATGTAGATGGTGACGAAATAACACAAAGTATTGATTTCACACCAACAGAAACAGCAGTAGGTACTTATACCTTTTTCTTAGCAGCTACAAATGCGGCCACTCCTGATTGTATTAGTGATCAAGTGGAGGTCACCTTCACCATTACTGCCTTAGAAGATGCTTCTTTCGCCTATGCGGGTGTGAGTTTCTGTACGGGTGAGCCGAATCCTGTTCCTGTCAGTATAGCTACGCCAGGTGGTACATTCAGTGCCGATGGCGGTTTAGCTATAGACGCTGCAACGGGATCTTTCCCATTAGATGCGGAAGGTACTTTCACCATCAGTTATCAAACGCCTGGTGCTTGTGATGCGACGAGCAGTGTTACCATCAATATCGCGGCTTGTGATTGCGTCGCACCTGAACCACCAATTGTTGACAATCTCGTTCTTTGTGAAGGCGATCCAATCGACGAATGGATGGTCACTTTGGTAGGTGGCGATCAAGCGATCTGGTATGATGCCGCTGTAGATTCCATCTTTAATGGTTTGAGTTGGACGCCGACTTTAGCAGATACAGCAGATTACTTCGTAGCGGCTTACGATAGTGCGGAAGATTGTTATAGTAGCTTAGTGCCTGTCAGCTTTAGCGCATCTCCCCTACCTGATGCGACCTTCACTTTCGCGAATGATGTGCTTTGCTTAGGGGAATCAAATATCCCCGAAGGGATCATTACACCAGGTGGTAACTTTGGTGCGGTATCCCCTGACCCGATCAATCCTGTAACGGGAGAGATCACACCGAGTGAATTAGGTAGCATGGTGATCATTTATTCTGTGACGGTAAATGGCTGCGAAAGCACCTTGCCTGTTGAATTTGATGTGGTGGAATGTATTTGTGAAGCTCCTGCTAACCCTGTAATACCCGATCTATTCTTCTGTGAGGATGAAACCGACTTGATTCCTGATTTCATTGAAGGTACGCTTGTCGAAGGAGATGAATTACAGTGGTACGACGATGAGGGTGCACTGATCTTCACAGGTGAAAACTTCCCGATCACCCCTGCTGATACAGCATTGTATTATGCGGTCGCAGTAGACTTAGCAGAGAACTGCCCTTCAGATACGATCACAGTAGAGTTCAGCATTTTACCGATCGACGATCCTGGTTTTGCTTACCCAATTGAAGATACTTATTGCTTGGATGATCCATTAAGCCCACTTTCCATTGATGACCCTACCGGGGTGTTCACGGTTTCTGGTGGCTTAACGATCGACCCGTCTACAGGTTCATTGAACTTGACTTCTCCGGGTACTTTTGATATTACCTATACCGTATCCAATAACTGCCCTGCGGATAGTACCATATCTATAACGGTCGTTGATTGTGCGATTTTAGAATGTCCAACAGTCACTGCAGCAGCGGATAGCATCGCCCACATTTGTGATGGCACTTTAATAGACTTAGCTGACCTAACCGCTACTATTGAAATAGATGACCCTGATGTTCAGCTAGTGAGTTTGGATTGGTATGAAGATCCCGCCTTTACCACTTTGGCTGATGTAAGCAGCTTAACAGCTACGGGTACTTGTTCTGCTACCTCCTATACCCTTTATGCAGGAATTGAATGCGATTTGATCCCGAATACCATCCCTGCTGGCGAGGCAACGATCAATGTGTACCCTACACCTATAGATGTGGTGCAAGTGAACGAATGTACCCTTGAGGTAGAGGATGATTGTGGGGATGTATTGGTAATAGAGTACCTGCAAGCGGATGGCTCTTGGGGCACTGCACCAGAAGCAGATG
>JAHDGT010000171.1:6223-8903 GCA_020631675.1 Bacteroidota bacterium | reverse complement strand
GGGCCGCCCCCACAACAGGCGCACTCACTCGCCATTCAGCACCCTTAATACCACTCCTATCCCTTGCGCGTAGCAATTTGAAAATGAGTCAATTTGATAATTTGAAAATGCTTGTTTTGATCTGTTGAACAGTTTGTCATTTTCAAATTAAGCAGATCAGCGGGCTACCGCGAAACGATCCATGACCAATGTCTTACCATCAGCGTTTTGCAGTAAATAGAGATATAGCCCTTCGGGCAGATCCTGTACTTCGACAGTGAGCTGCTCTTGCGGGTGATCAATATATTTTACTTGTTGCCCGGCAATATTGAAAATGGATAAACTGTTATGGTCTTGTGGTCGCAATCCCTCGAAAGTGAATTCAAGGTAGCTGTCGACCGGGTTCGGACAATGCGCGTATTGGACGATCATTTCGTCATTGGTTACGCCTGCATTGTCATTATTTATGCCCGGGCAATAATCTACCGTGATCTCATGGGTGATGGATGCCGTTTGACCAATGGTATTATGTGCCGTTAGGGTGACCGAGTAAGTGCCGGGTACCTCATACACATGCACCGGGCTACCAAAGGTGGTCGTATCCCCATCGCCGAATTCCCAGAACACATAGATCGCGTCTTCGCTGGTGTTCTGGAAAAGTACTTCCATGCAATTCACTTCGTAAGTATAGGCTGCTTGTAAGGGACCGGCTACTTCAAACTCAGTGTTTTGAGCTGTGAGTTGTATATGGTTGCTTACAAAAAGGAACAAGGTGAGCAAGAGATAGCTTATGCCTTTGTTTGTTGTAATGTTTGGAAGCATGATCCTGCATGTTTAATTTGAAAATTTGGTAATGTGCCAATTTGAAAATGCATTCAAAATTCACAACTGACACATTCAAAATTACGGACGCGCGAGGGATAGCAGCGGAAATGAGCCTGCTAAGGAGCGCCCTGAGCGGCGGGCTAAAAAGGCGGCCCAGAGGTAGCCATTTTTAGCCCTGCCAGCGAAGCAGCGAACAGCATGCGAATTGCAGCGGATAGCCCGGTGACCGCAGTAAAAAGGGTATGCCCCGTAGAGACGTTATATCATAACGTCTTTTTGCCGTACCAAACAATTTGCCTGATGACACCTCCCCCTTTTTATTGCGGGCACGCGCCATGATAAATCACAGACAACAAGCACCAGTTAACTTATGATAATTTCATGCGAGAAGTTGCCTGCGTACCCCTACTATAAAGTTAAATATCCTTTGCGCGCTAATCAAACACAAAAATACGACTTTGTGATGTTTTGAGTGTTGTTTTGAGGGCTTTAAACAATTGACAAACAAAAGTGTATGATACTATTTTGTCAAAAAAATATGTTTGTGTCCCTTGTGCTATACTTGGCTAAGAGGGATTTATTTTTCCCTTACAAAAGCAAATGCTCATTCGCTCAATAGGAAAGCTTATTTTTGCTGGCTGCAATTCTAGTTGGAAAATTGTAACCATCCCCCTCGTTCTTCTGTCTTAAAACAAAACGCTAAGATGAAAAAAGTTCAAAGCATGTTATATGTGTTGTTGGTAAGTGTGATGATGCTATTAACAACTTCTTGTGAAGAGATCTCTAAACGTTTATCGAGTTTGTCTGCTACGGAAACGACCTCTACTAGCAGCACGACGACTAAAGAGAGTAAGCATTCAGGGGCGGCAACGACCCAATCAACAAGCACGAAGACGGCGAACAAAGGGGAGTCGCTGAAAGTGGCTTTCTATAATGTGGAGAATTTGTTTGATACCAAAGACGATCCTAAAGTGCAGGATGAGGAGTTCACGCCAAAAAGTGAAAAGAAATGGACGAACGATCGTTTTAGAGAGAAGGTAGCCCATATTACTCAGGTATTGGACAGCTTGGATAGTGGCGGTTTTCCGGCGATCATTGGCTTGGCGGAAGTAGAGAATAAAGGGGTAGTAGAGGTATTGGCTAAATCAGTTGGCTCTAGCTATAAAGTAGCCCATCATGACTCACCGGATAATCGTGGTATTGATGTGGCGATGATATATGACAGCAATAAGTTCAAGCTGAAAGAAACGAAGTCGATCGGGGTGGATCGTCGTGCTTTGAAAGGAGCTAAGACCAGAGATGTGCTATATGTGCGCGGTGATTTACAAGGAGAGGAAGTACATGTGTTCGTGAATCATTGGTCGTCGCGTAGAGACGGTAAAGCGGCTTCTGAATACAAACGTATGGCTTGTGCGAAGGCGACAAGGGGAGAAGTGGATCGCGTTTTGGCTGCGGATCCTGATGCGAAGATCATCATTATGGGAGATATGAATGATGAACCTTACGATCGTAGTATCACGCAAGGTTTGTTGGCTTCGGCTAATGCGAGTGAAGTGCGTGCTAAAGGTAAAGCGGGTGGAGATGCTAAAAAAACACCTTTGTTCAATATGAGTGCGGCGCAGGCGAAGCAGAAAAAAGGTACTTACAATTACAAGTGCAATTGGAATATGTTGGATCAGTTGATCGTATCGCCGAGCTTATTAGGTAAGAAGGGCTGGCATGTGGACGATCGTGCGGGCGCAAGTGTATATAGTCCGAAGTGGATCTCTTATTACGACAAAAACTGCAAAGAGCACCGCCCGAGCAGAACTTATGGTGGTCCGCGATACTTTGGTGGTTACAGCGATCACTTTCCAATTTATATGGAGTTGAAGCC
>JAHDGT010000171.1:0-6123 GCA_020631675.1 Bacteroidota bacterium | reverse complement strand
ATTATGGTGAAAAGTATTAGCAAACTCAGATATTTAGCGGCTTTGAAGGGTCCATTATTGGCCTATGTTTCGTTTACTTTCGGTGGCTTATGGGCTTGGATCGGGGTAATCTATGTCTATGCCCTCATTCCTGTTTTGGATGCGATTTTTACAGGAACAGAAGAAAATATGAGTGCTGTTGAAGAAGAGATCGCCTTGAAAGACAGACTCTTTGACTGGATGTTGTACATCATTGTACCGGTTCAGTACCTCACACTCGGCTATTTCTTTTATTCTTTGATGTACATTGAGTACACCACTTTCGAGCTGTTGGGCAGAATAGGTACAATGGGCATTCTGTGTAGCGTATTCGGTATTAATGTAGCACATGAGCTGGGGCATAGAGCGAAAAAGAGCGAACAATTTTTATCAAAAGCCCTATTGCTGACCAGCTTGTACATGCACTTTTTCATTGAGCACAATAGGGGGCATCACAAGAATGTAGCAACGCCTTTGGATCCAGCTTCTTCCCGCTACGGAGAGTGGGTGTATACCTTTTGGTTCCGATCAGTTTTCAATGGCTACATCAGTGCTTGGAATATAGAGTCGGAACGCTTGAAAAGACGGGGGCATGCCTTTTTCTCCATTCATAATGAAATGATCTGGTATCAGATCATACAGCTCGCTTTTGTAGGTCTGATCTATTCTTTCTTCGGTGCTTTCATCACTTTGTGTTTCATTGCTGCTGCCGTTATAGGATTCTTACTATTAGAAACGGTGAATTATATAGAACACTACGGACTACAACGAAAAGCTTTAGACGAGTCAGGTGTTCGCTATGAAAAAATCTTACCCGTACACTCTTGGAATTCTAATCACAGTTTAGGACGCATCTTATTATTCGAATTGACTCGCCATAGTGATCACCACTATAAAGCCAGTAGAAAATACCAAGTACTTCGCCATTTTGAAGAAGCTCCGCAAATGCCGACAGGCTATCCGGGTATGGTGGTTTTGGCAATGATCCCGCCGCTTTGGTTTTATGTGATGCATCCGCATATTGAACGCTATAAAACGCGTTATACGGAAATAGCTTAGTACAGAACAAGGCATTTACGGTCTCCACAAAATCCGACAAGGTTTCACTTCCCTTGTCGGATTTTTTATTGCTATTATATTATTTGTGTTAAAATAAAATGTTTACACTTTTCAGTATTGAGCCTGTTTTTGTTCAACAATTGCTAATGTTTTTGACTCTTCGTAAATAAATGAAAATCATTGAGTTATGTTGGTTTGCTTATGCAAGATTCTATGCGTGCATTGTGTTTTTTGTTTAGCAAACGCCAATTTTTGTACCCATAAAAACAGATAGTTAAAAAGTATATTAGCTAAAGATGTTGATTGATAAATATGGTTATGCCTTGTAAAAAAAAGCAAAGTCAGATTTTATTGAATGTGTAATTAGCATATAATCAAAAAGACATCTCGACTTTATATCTAATTCTAAACTGATAAACTAAACATAACACACTATGAAAATCAGATGGAAATCGCTGATGCTATTGGCTTTGGTGCTGGTGGCGGGCGTATTGACCGCACAGACGGTCAAGCAATCGCTGGATAGAGCGAGTTATCAAAAAACGATAACGAAAACTTCTGCTGAACAAGTTAAGCTGGAGACAGAAATACCAGCAGTTCAAAAGTTGTCGATCGAAGAAAAGCGTGCTTTGAAAGCGAAGCAGATGGAGGAGATGTATAAGGGAAAAGCTAAACCCGCTTCTTCTTTTAAAAAGAAAGTGGTTCAAAATGCTGAATTCACCACCTCAACTACCTCTGGGAAAGTACTTTCTAAAAAAGACCAAGTGCTGCAACAACAAGAGGAGATCAATCAGAAATTGATGGAACAGAACTCCAGTTTCTATGCGCGCGCGGTAGAGGTGAATGGAGAACCGATCATCAAATTGATCGAGCGTAAAGCACCACATGGTGTGTCGAAACAATAATTGGTCAACAAAAAGATAAAACAATGAGAAAATATATAACACTATTGATCTGTTGTGTGCTGTCATTGGCGACTTTCCAGTTGGCGAATGCGCAGTGTACAACGGCTATGCAACCCATGAACGTAACAACTACGGATCTTGGAGGTGGCGATATCCAGATTGAATGGGACATAGACTGTACACGTGTCGGTACCGCTGAAGATTGTTCTCTAGGGGCAAATTCTTTATTCTGGTATGTAGGCGTTTACGGTACGAGTAATGCGGCCCCTAACGGTTTGCTCGCAGAGTATGAAGTAGGTACTTTTTATGGAGCTGGATGTAATTTCACACAGATTAGAGACGGTGGGGAGTATATTCCAGGACATCCAACATTAGGTTGTATGGATCCAAAAGGTTCTACCTGTACGGATCTTGATTTCGGACAGTTAATAGCTGGACAACAGTGTACGTTTGATGCGGATGCGGTTTGCTCTAGCGACTTTGGGTTCGGACCTGGTAGACTTGGGGTTATCCTTAATACTTGTAATGGTATTGGCTTCGACGTTTACATCTGGGAGTTAGTTGTTGATCAAACAACCAATACTTGTCCTCCTTCAGGTTCAGGTATCTCTGATGAGATCGCCTGTGGTAACTGGACGGTAGTTGACGAGTCGGATCCTAGTATCGTATCTGAGGTAGTTATGGGTACGAATTTGGATGACATGACGATCATTGACAATCCGTCACTAACCGTAACCTTCTCTAGTGAGTTTGCCGATGGTTCTACAGGTACAGGTGTTTGTGCTACAGGCTCTACTTCTTATACCAGTTTACACCAAACTGTTCCAGGTGCGAATGCCTCAGCATTTTCTTGTGCCGGCTTGGATCAGGATTTAGAATCACCTTATATAAGTGATTTATGTGCTGGATTGATCGTTGATCAGACCATTCTAGGATTTCAAGGTGGTTTGTTAGTTGATCAAGATGGAGATGGTGTTGAGTCGAATGGTAATGGGACGATCATAGATGAAGGATTGTTAACTGATTTCGATGATACAAGCTTAGCGAATGATGTGTTTTTCAATGATCCAGGTAATATGGGGGCTAATGTTGTTCTAGTGAATTGTCGTGATTTAATAGATGTTTCTTTTAGTACTCCATTGGGTTGTAACGGCTTGATCGATTTGAACTTGTTCGGTCTTCCTTTATGTGACGCGGGTGTTACCGAAACCACTAATGCGGCAGTTTATATGGAGGCGAATGGTTTGCCTTTGAACCCGAATACGAATATTGTATACCCAACTTGTACCAGCTCGGCTACTTCAACTTGTACTACTAATGGTGCTACACTGAACTACCCGGCTAACTACAGTGCATTATTCGGTCCATTTGTTACTGCCGATAATTGCATTACGAATATCTCCGGTAATCCATTATCCAGCATTAATCCTTTCGATTTACCAGGTACACAAACCGGTATCCCTGCTGATGCGACAGATGGTGTGGTTCGTCAAGAATCTATGATCTGTGTTCGTTACGAAGATGACTGTAATGGTTCTACTTCTACTACTTGTGTGCGTTTCTTATCTGATAGCACACCGATGGATGCGGATATTCGTGCATCGAATGTAACTTGTCAAGGAGATGCTACTGGGCAAGGTTCTACGGATGACGGACGTATTATTATTGAAAACCTTGTAGGTGGTTCTCCTGATGCGGATCGTAATGGAGGAGGTACTACCTATGTGTTGGATATTATTTCTGGCCCTACTACTGGTACGGGTTTATTCACTAATATTGGAGGGGAAACTTGGGAAGCTACTGGTTTGGCAGCAGGTTTATATGTAGTTGAAGTTCGGGATCCATTAGCTGATCCGGAAACAGCTGCTGCTTGTGGCGGTGCTTGCCCGATTCAGCTTATAGCAGAAATTTTACCTGCTCCTATTAATAGTGTTTCAGCACCTCTAACGCCTAGTTCTTGTGATGCGGATGGTACTGTAACTTTAAATGTTGAAAGCTTAAGTACTTCAGGTAATGGACCTGCTTTGTTTACGGGTGGACCTAGTGCACCAGGTACGGGTGTTACGGGTTTTGCGACTGACGAATCATCTTTAGTTACCTCAGGTTTAAATACAGGTTGTCCAGGACAATCAGTAACAGCAAGTTCTATAGCACAGGTTTGTATCGAAGGTTTGACGACGGAAGGAGGGTCTCTTGATGCGATTGATCTTTATGTTTCAGGACCTTTGGGGCTAGCAGATAATATTGACTATGGTACTCTGTTTGGGGGTAACGTAAGCGGGGCGGGTCCGCAGAACATTTGTTTCACAACGTCCTTCTCCAATGGTTCTATTAATGTTGGTGAAGACCTGAATGGAACGTGGATCTTAGAAGGTTATGATGGCTTTGCTAGTAGCAATTTTATAAGCTTTACCTCTTGGTCAATAACCTTCAATGACTTAGTTTGTACAACAGAATCTAATATTGATGTTTTCTGTGGTGGTAATGGTCCTGATGAAGGCGATGGTACCGGTGCGATCACATCTGCTGATCAAACCGTCAACTGGTTCGCTTCTGATGGTAGTGGTTCTGCAACTACTCCTGGTGTATTAGACAATAGTTTAGATACGGGTAATGACGCCGCTTTTGACTTCTTAACCTTATCTGGCACAGGAGAAATCACCGCTACTTTCGATAACCAAGCGGCTTTAGATGGAGGTGTAGCACCTGGAACGCAAGTTTGCTATACCGCACAGGCCTATATTCCTGGTGGTAACTTTGAAAATTCTACTAATGTTGTCCGTAACTATGCGGCCAATTTTGTTCCTGTCGCTTGTCCCGGTACGCCTACTGATGAATGGTTTACGGTCAATGACCCAGCTAATGACTTAACCGGAGATGCTTCTGATTTCTATAATGGCGAATGCTGTTTAGTAGAAAGTGAAGTCTGCTTCACCGTAGTAGACTGCCGTACCTGCCCAACTGCGGGTGAGGTAACAGCTACACCTACACCGATCTGTGATGGCGATGCCTTCACTTTAGAATTGGTTGTAGCACAAGATGGTGATGAAGATTTCGTAGCGGATACGGATGTTGCTGGCGATGTGATTCCTGTTAATCCTGCTGATTATGTTGAAGGTACCGACTACTACATCACTTGGGAAGTATCAACTGACGGTGGTACTTCTTGGACGGTATTCTTCGATGGGGATCCTAATGGTTTAGCGGAAACAGGTGGTGAGTCAGTTACTTATACACCCACAGCGATTCCTGCTTCTGGTTGTACGCCTGATGATTACCAATTCCGCGCGGCGGTATCTTGCTTATTAGCAGGTGAGCCATTTGTGCCAGCTGGTTTACCATTGACTTATAATGGTAGTTTCGCTTTTGCTGATGGATGTTCAGCTATCGCAGGTGGTGATCCAAGTGTGAACTGCTTTACCTATACTTTCCCGGCAGACATTGCTCCTTGTGCTGAAATTACTACTTACAGCATTACGGGTGCTGGAGATACGGGTTGTTGTTCACCTTCTTGGCCCTCTGAAATGAATATTTCGATCATTGACCCTGCTGGTTCTTGTTCTAATGTGTTTAATGGTGCTGCCGCAGGCTTACCTAATGCCACAGGTCCATTCGCATTCAGCGATTTGGATAATGCCAGCTTATGGGGTTCACCTGCAACACCAGGTGGTACATTAAGCATCTGCTTCTTCGATGATTTTGCGGATATTCCAGATGGAGAAATCACTTCTTTATCCATTCAAGTGAATACGGTTACTCCTCCAGGTTGTGAAGCTGCTGTTTACAATGAAGCAGAAGACCCAGCTGTACCTGGTGCACCAATAACAGCAAGCGTTTGTACGCTACCTATTCTCGACACAGATTATAGTGTGCCGACTGCAGGTTGTGACCCAATGCCAACCTTAGTATGTACTGCCTATGCAGGTGCTTACGATCCTGCAACTGGCTTAGGTGCTGTAGCAGGTGAAGAAGGTGCTTTATTCTTATTCTCCACAGATGGTGGTACGACCTATACTTCTACGGATCCTTATGATGCCATCTCTTTGACCGCTGCTGACGATTCTGATCGTTCTGACTTGACGGTTGAGTACCAAGTATTGGTGCCTGGTTGTCCTTCGGCTTGTAATATGGTTACGGGTAC
>JAHDGT010000170.1 GCA_020631675.1 Bacteroidota bacterium | reverse complement strand
TCTTCCTCAAATTATTAAAATTCATTATCTTCGGACAGCATATAATCACCCATACTTGTCTATGTCCGATAACAAAGCCATACTCGATCAGATCAGCGATCACATCATCCGAGCGGAAACCGATCGCGCCTTAGAAAAAATGCACCTCCTGCTCAAAGACAGTCCACTACTCAGCAAGTGGGTCATGCAGTCGGCCCGCTATAACGATCTAATGCGGCAGATCCAATTGGGTACCATTACCCACGAACAAGCCGAAGTGGCCAAAAACCAGATCCGCTTCGCCATCATGGAAATGACCACCCTACTAGAACAGGGAGCGGCGGAAAACCCTGATATAGCCGAAGCACTCGCCCAAGCGGGCAAGTCCAGCAACTTAGATGTCAGCGAGTTGAAAGCGAAGGGAGATATAGAAGTAAAGGTGAAACAAGACAAGAGTTCAGCAACGATCAAAAAGATCGACAGTCAGGACGGAAAGATCAAAATCGACATCCAACAAAGCTAATTCATCATCCTACACTCATCATGTCTGCCAACACCCATATCAGTCTGGTGCAATTGATAAAAAGCGGCGAGCTAAAAGTCAATATAGAAGTAGAGCGCATCCAAGCCAAGGGAGATGTGAATGTCTACGTGCGCCAATACCTCAACAACTCCCCCGATTATGCTGATATAATCGCACAGCAAGAACGCGTGCGAGAACGCCTGCAACAAGCAGCCGATGAAGCGGAAAAAACCGCCATCACCCAACAACTCCAACATCTGGAAGAGGTCGCACAAGACTTCCAAGTCAACGCCTTGCTGCTCGGTAAACTCTTCGCCGAAATAGAGATCCGCTCCGAACGTTTACAAGAAGCCCTGGCCTTATTCGAAGCCGGCCGCATAAAAGCCGCCGATGAAGTACTAGCGGGATCGGATCTGCTGAACGACCAATTTAACCTCTTCGTGTATGTAGATTATCGAGAAGCCAAGCTAAATAGCCTATTACATGACAGCTAACATAAATACCCATTGGCTGAGCAGTATCAGGGATAAAGTAAACGTAAGTGAAGCCCTGTTCGAGACCATCAGCGATCGCGAGCAATTGGATGTAGCCCTTGAAAACATCAGCTCTGACTTAGGCAGTGTTCGCATAGAGGTACTGCAATTCATGAGCAGCTTCGCCAAGTACGAGCAACTGGAAAAAGAACGGCAGCAACTCACCAAAAAATTGAACAACAACTGGGGTAAAGAAGATGTGCAAGCATACAGCCAGCAGCTACAGCAAAAAACTGAAGAGCAGATCGCCTTCGTCAAGCAAGTGCTGCTATCCGCGCACAGCTTCACCCAAGTCAAACATTCTGATCAATTAGAAAAAGTAGCCGAAAGCTTCTTCTTGGGCGATCTGAATGCGGCGGATAATTGCCTACGCCCCGAGCAACTCAGTGCCGAACAGAAAAAACAATTACAGCGGATCCAACTGCAACAAGAACTCGAAAAAGCCTACGATAAACTAGAAGACAACGCCAATGAATTCCGTGTGAAAGCTCAATTGAGTCTACTGAACTATGAGGAGACCGACCCACAGGCGCGTCTTGATAAATCCATTTACTATTACGATCAAGGACAGCTTTCCGCCAGAAAGACCAAACGGAAGGTGTTTATTGCTGATTTCCTCTTCAATCACGCCCGTTATCTACATGCGAACAAGCGGGAACGCAAAGCACTGAAAATCTATAAAGAAACATTACCCTTATTTGAAGCACTTACATGGGAAGACCCCATAGTAAATTATGAGAATGTAGCCAGCACACATGTGAACATAGCGAACCTACATCATGAATTAGATGAGTTTGACGAGGCGGAAGAAAACTATAGAAACGCCATTTACTATAATAGGGTCTTGGCTGACATCCAAGAGGACGGTAATAAACATGCGATCGCACTCAATTTGAACAACTATGCCAATTTACTTTTGAATAGATCCAATTATGATAAGGCGAAAGAACTTTATCATATAGCATTCGACTTATGGCACGAACTGATAAATGAAGAAGGGATATCAGAAGAAGTATTCGACCATGTTCCCTATCTGTGCATGGCAGCGGATAATTTAGCGAAGGTGTATTGGGCGAAAAACGATTTTAAAGAAGCTGGTTTATGCTATGTTTTCGCACTAAAGCTCAGGAAAAAGCAAGCTGTTTCAGGAAAAGAAGAACAGCTTTCGGATTTAGCGACCACCTTCAATAATATAGGTGGATTTTATTTTGAACTCAGACAATTCGATCAATCTATTGCTCATTTAGAATCGGCTATCGATTTATGGAGGCAACTTGCCGATAAAAAACCACATGTCTATGCGCCTAGCCTTTTTTCTAGCTTATTAGAAATAGGAAAAGTACAACAAGCCCTTTTTCTCTCAAATGAAGCGGAACGGTCTTTTACGGAAGCACTGGAAATCATCAGAGAAGAAACCAAACATAAACCCATCTTTTATCGTGGGAAACTGGCACTCATTCTTCGAGAACTAGGCGATTTTCATTACGATAGAAATGATCTGACTACCGCTGATAATTATTATAGAGAAGCAATGCAATTACATGAGGAAATGGCAACAGCCGTTCCTGATGTATATAGTATAGTCTGGACGAATAGTCTGTTGGATCATGCAGTGCTCTTATCAACTCGCAATGAGATAGAAACCGCTATAAGTACTTTTGAAAAAGCCATCAGTATTCGTAAAGCTGCGGCCGAAAAGACACCTGAGGTACATCAAACCTTATTAGTAGATGCTTGGATGCAGTATGCTGACTTTCTGTCTACGCACAATCAGCCTGAAAAGGCCATACCACTTTACAAAGAGTCGCTAAAGGTCTATAGAACTTTAGCACAAAAGGAACCTGATGCCTTTAACGACATGCTTTCAAAAGTGTTGAATGATATCGCAACGGTATATGCGGAATTGGGCGATCATACAAATACAGAAAAGCACTATAAGGAAGCAGTTCAAATGTATGAACGCTTAGTTGAGGAAAATGCTCAAGCCTACTCGCCAGATTTAGCGGACAGCTTATTCAATTTAGGCTGTTACTATTGGGAAATACATGAAAACGAATTGGCAGAACCTTACTTGAGTCGAGCATTCCAAATCTATGGTGCATTCGAAAAACAACAATCCGAACAGTTTGCTGATGAGTTGACTTCTACAGCCAATGCCTATGCCAATGTATTATTAGATTTGGGAAAATCCGAAGAAGCTGAAGCAACTTTCGCTAACGCACTACCAAAAATGCGTGAGTTAGCGAAAAAAACACCAGAACTTTACCAACAAGACCTTTCAAAATTCTTAGAAGACTATTCAGCGGTTTTCGAAGAGAAAAAAGCATATGCAGCCGCAAAAAAATGCTATGACGAAGCTTATCAACTGATTAAGGAACTGGCGGATAAGAACCCTATGAAATACCTACCTGAATTGGCAGGTTCTTGTATCAATTCCGCCTACCACTACGCCACCTATCAAGATGATAAAGAAAGGGCGATCGCACTACTTAAAGAAGCACTTCAACACTTGAACCAAATAGGAAATATCCCTAAAGTAGAACAGCATTGGTCAGTCCTAAGAGAGAATTTAGAACTTATGGGGATAGACCCAGAGGCATTCATTGAAGCGAATAATTAGCCTATAGCTTCTGCACCTATCCCCCTCCAACTACTGCTTGATCAAACGCACACTAGCGCGGTAGCCCTCCTGCTCCACACTTACGATATAAACGCCGCTTGGGAACTCATTGACCGATAGATCATGGGCTAGGGTTTCTTGTGTTTGACCAATAGTTAATCGCTGCTTTGAAAGTAATCGACCATCCAACTGATAGACACTCAAGGCAGCTTCACCCGCCTCTAAATGGTGGAGTAAAACCTTCGCCTGTGTTCCTTCAACCGGGTTCGGATATACATTCAAACCGATCGCTTTTGTAGTAGCTTCTTCCAATAGCTCATCCTGACCAATGATGACACCCTGCTCGTAGAAAGACACCAAGTAATCCTCCACCTCGCCATAGTCAAAAACATCACAAGGTCCGGTCGGACTTTCCCAGTGCATGGCCACGCGCATGCGGGTCACTACGCCCCCTTGCAAGCCTTCTGGCAAATCTAAAACGCCAAGCGTAGTTTCAGAACTGACTTCCTCTGCATCAAACACCATCTCATCTGAGGTGAAGTAGCCATCTACATTCAGATCGATCCAGATTCGCCAGTATTCATTATAGGTGTTGCCGCCAAAGCCCGGACTTAAGCCCACTTCAATAGGGTCTTCACAATCCACACAAATCGGAACGATCAATTCTTCCTGATCACTAAAATCAATATAGCCATCATTCAAGCCAGAAGTATGGCTAAAGTCGCCAATGCTTACCTCTTCGATCCATTCGTAATTCGCATCATTGCCCTGAGAGTGACAGTAGCGGTGTAGCTTCACCACATAATCTTCCACCTCACCGATCGCGAAATCAGCGCAAGGATCAATAGTAGCACCCGATAGGTCTTCTCGTAAGCTAATGCGCATGATCGTAGTTACTTCCTCCCACTCATCAGGCAGTTGAGCTACTTCAATATTGGTGGTCGTCGCATCATTGGCAGCCGTTAACCAAAGCTCTTCCTCACTAAAAGCATTGTCTTTGTTCAAGTCGATCCATACATGCCAAGTGGCCGCATTCTCACTCGTCCCAGAAGCACTCATGTTCAAGCTATGCGGCAGATCCATCATTAACTGGATCGTATCCTCAATAAAAGCAGCATAGCCCTCATCATTTGCAGATGCGACGCTGAAATCATCAATTACCACTTCATCAATGAATAAAGATTGACTGGCTAAACCACTCGATGCACAGAAGGTATTGAAACTCACGATCTCGGATGTTGGACTTTCTAGTCCTTCACCACAATTCGTCAATACTTGTACTTCGTAGGTACTCGAAGGTGCTAAGCCCTCTAAGCTGGCCCATGAATCACTAACCAAGATCTCTTCCCATTCCGTGCTGCCTTCAATTCTATATTGAACAATGTAGTTTTCTACACCAGCTACATTCTTCCAGTCTATATAGGTGCTTGCGGCAGTACTGTACACCACCTCAACTTCAGCAGGTGCGGCTCTACAGCTCAATTGTAGGTCCAGCACACCACGTCCGTAAGTAGAGAAACGAGCCGTACCCGTTTGCGGTAAATATTCCGTCCAAGTGTAGTTCTGTGTAGGCGCATTCTGCCCGCCCGTGAAATACCAAGTGGCATCTTCGAACACATACACATAAGGACCTGCATTCGTAGCAGCGAACAGCATATCTTCTTCTGGGGTGATCGACATGTGATTGATGCTCGTGGCAGGTAAGCCAGTACTTAGCTCAGTCATCGTATAACCATGGTCGTCACTGAAGTAACAAGCGGGGTTGCTATACCCACTGCCCGCCAAATACACCTCACCCAGCGTAGTAGGAGAAGGCACGATCACATTACCAGAAAGATTGTCTTCCAGATCCCAAACCTCTTCCCAAGTCTCCCCTTTGTCGGTACTTAAAAAGAACTGTCCCCAGCCGGTGGTCACATACATATAGTTCGGGTCGATCGGCGAAGCAGCAATATAATTGATGCGTGTACCATCATCAGGCGAGAAGTTGAAAGGCATTTTCGTTACCACCAAACCGCCATTTTCAAAATCCTTCTCCGCGTACCAGAGGTATTGACCAGGTATATCATCACCACCGCCCACATAGCAGGCATGAGGGTTCAAGGGATCCGCCAAAGTCGGTGCCATCCAATTCCAGCCGTCGCCTACAAAATCCCAGAAATCAGCAGCCGTGCTGTTCAAAATATCAGAATAATGCATTAAGAAACCCGGGTAGACCGTCCACAAACTCGCCCCATCATCACTCGAACTAATGCTGCCATAATCCCCACTGATCGTCTGTTGGAAATCAAGCGGTTCAATGCCCTCCGTATCAATCAAAGTACGCTGAAAACCCTGATCCTGTGAACCCGTGTACATCGCACGCGTATCAAACTTGCAGCTGTACTGACTGTAATACTGACTTGTACCAATACCCGTCAAGGTGATGTTCTTCACCGTCTCCAAATTATCAGTAGAAGTATAAGTACCGCCATCCGTACAAACCAAACTTACGATCCCTTCAGGGGTTTGGAAGCTGTTAAAACCATTCACATCCGCATGCAGCTTGCCTTCGGTATCTCCATAGTACTCGCCCCAAGTATTCACCGGCTCCCAGTTTTCACCACTGTCGGTACTCTTATGCGCGTTCACCCCACCAAAGTACAAAGTGCCCGGTGCTGCTAACTGACAATGAAAACTATTTCTGGCAAATGGTCCCTCTGGGCGGTCGCCTTTAAATTCCCAATCCGTACCATCACCTGCTTCAGAGGCGTAGATGTGTGTGCCCACATGCGCGTATAAATAAACAGGCTGATCCGTAATGCTCAGCGTTGTACCCGTAAGTAAGGTGTAGCCACTTTCCACGATCGGCAATTCAGCAATAGCCGTTGGCGTATCCTCCCCGGGCAATAGCACGAACAATTGATTGTCGTTCACCACATACAATCTGCCTTGCGGGTCGTAGCGATCCGCCCACAGATCCCCATTATTAGTCGCAAAAGAATGGATCAGTTCAAAGCTGGCCGCATCGCTATAAGAACGATACAAATGATGCGCCCCAGCAGCTGCCATCAAAGCATAAGTAATGCGCTGTTCTGGTGCTCCATCCGCAATGATCATGCGCACCAAGCTACCGTTTTCCAAACCCGTGGCAATGTCCCAAGTCACCCCTTCATTTTCCGTATAGTAGAGTGTGCTGGGCGTAGCCACGATCAGTCGATCTTTTAGCGGACAAACATCGCCGCCATCATTCTCGTATTGGTCGCACATGAAATTCGGCATATTGTCTCCGCCCTGATCGCAATTGCCATCCCCGACCTGATCCAGTGCCGATACAGGGAAACAGTTGCCATCACAATCCATGATCTCTCCTTCGGCGCAGCCCCCTTGGAAATCAGCCGCCTCGCCGCCCAATAAAGAACTACAAAGCAAGTCAGCGATTGTGCTACACAAACCCGTAGCCAAGTCGTACTCGCCCCCCTCTTCCAAACACAAAGAATAATTCGTCCAAGCCGAGCTGCAGCCGTTCACCACACCACAATCGCCCCCGTCATTATTAAATTCCAAGCAAGTGAAAACCGTACCATAAGTACCATCATCACAATAACCATCACCGATCCAATTGGTGAACTGCGCCACCTCCACACAATTCCCCGCACAATCCATCAAGAAGCCCTCATTACAAGGACCCTGTGCGGCAACTCCTGTGCTAAAGGGTTCACAATCATCACCCGTTACGCCACCACCACTACAAGTGCCCGTAGCGGCATCATAAGTGCCGCCCGTAGCCACACAAGTAATGTAATCCTTCCACACCTGACTACAGCCATAACCCGCCTCCGTCTGCAAGTGACGTAAAGAATGGATGTTAGAGAACTGCAAAAAATCATTCAAATTCGTCCAGTCATTCCCCTCCAAATTACTCTTCCACACATTCCCTCCATTACTGCCTGAGTACAGTACACCCGTCTCTTCCACCAACTCACAAAGGTGCATTCTACCCGCCACATTGCGGCTACCTCTCTCATACCAAACCCCCTCAAAAGCACCATCCGCGAAAGTCTCTTCCTCGCCTGTGGTGCGCAGCGTACCCATTTCATAAGCCCGCTTACGATCCGCCAGCAAACGCTCCATATTAGCCTCCCGCTGCTGCTGTTCAATATCCTTCCAATAGCCCTTTGCGCTCTTATTGCGATCGTCAAACCATTGCTTACGCCATTCTTTGCGCTCCGATTTATTCTCCAATCGGTTCACAATATCCGTAGGCAGCGGCTGGCGCGCAGGCGTTCTATATACGCTTGTACTTCGCGCATTGTCACCGGTCTCCATACTGTGTTGTAAGGAAGCCTTTGTCGAAGTTGCATTTGCATTTGCCGTATCATTAGCCTGCCAAAGCACCAAGCAGAATGCGGCCACAAAAGCCAGCACCATCATTTGTAAAACGGGGGTGATGATTCGCATGTATTTTATTGTTTTGCCCGAAGATAAGCCTTCACCTACTATACGTACAGCAAGCATCCAAAATTACGACCGCTAGTGTCAACTATAAAACACAACAACCGCTTCTACCTAATACGAATGAACATTTAGAGCATGCCGCATAAGCGCAATAAAAGGCTTTAAGAGATTCTCCAAAATACAATCGGCATCGAGCAGGACATCTTATGTCTTACGTCTTATGTCTTAGGTCTAAAGGCGTCAGCCTTTTACTGCGCTTACCGGGCTATCCGTTCAAATTCAGCCGCTGCCTGCTGCTGTTTGGCAGGCGTAAAAATGGCTACCTCTGGGCCGCCTTTTTACACCGCCAAACAGGGCGCATTCAGCGGCTTCATTACCACTCCTATCCCTTGCGGAGGGTATGATCCATAATCAGGTGTAAGTCATGCCACACCTCACACACTACGTCATTCTTTTGCTACGCATCTTGTTCAGAATGGTACCAATATCACCTTTGTAAAAGAACTACTAGGTCATGACAGTATTAAAACCACAGAAGTATACTTACATATTAGCAAACGTGACATGAAAAATATAACAAGCCCTTTGGACAGATTGAAGTTGTAGGTTATATTTGGCGATGATTGAGCGTCTGTAGTTGATATATCCGCCATATGGCGGATATACACAAGTTAGGCACAATAAAAACGAAAAAAATAGGGGAATACATCAATTGAATTGTCTTGTAAAGAAAAGCGAATAATCATCAATATTAAATGGGAGCAGTTGATTTTATTAATCTTTTTGTTTATGTATTTGTATTTTCAAATGCAATAGT
>JAHDGT010000169.1 GCA_020631675.1 Bacteroidota bacterium | reverse complement strand
CGCGCAAGGGATAGGAGTGGTAATGAGGCTGACGAATGCGCCCTGAGGGGCGGCTTAAAAAGGCGGCCCAGAGGTAGCCATTTTTAAGCCTGCACCGAAGCAGCAGGCGGCAGGTGAATTTTAACGGATAGCCCGACCACGCAGTTAAGGCTTGCGCCTTTTTAGACTCGAGACGTGAGACCCGAGACGTGAGACTTCGTGCTGTATACCGACACTTTAGTCACTAGTTAGCGCAAGGCTTTATTGCGTGGATGCGCCCTGATTATTCCCAAAAGGACACACAAAGTTACATTCTTGATGATGAATTTTCTCAAACAATTGTTCCGACAGCAGGAGGAGAACCCTAAAGCGCCTTTGGTGAAGGAGCCTTTGGTGCGTTCTTCAGAGGAAAAAAGGGCTTATAGCACTTGGAAAAACGGGGAGGCACGCAAACGGGTGGTGGCGCATGTTCATAGAGAAATTCGCGATTTTTTTGATGGGGGGCGCAATGATAAAACTTCTGTGATCGCATTGGATGGGGCGCAGAGTAGGGGCTTTATTTTTAAGTATGATGATCGCTTGGCGAGTGCGGATGATTTTCAGCATTTTTTTGATTTGCTGCAAGAGGAGGTTTTGGCTTTGAACTACAAAAAGTACATGTCGGATCGCAGGCAATTCAATGAGCCGACGCAGGTGCGTACGATCGAGCGGCATTATGTGAAGCCGCGCACGAATTTGGTGCATGCGTTGGAAACCGGTACTCCGATCAACCAACTGTACGGGAATATTACGATCGAATATTTACTGGTGAATGAGCAGCCGGTGGAGATCAAGTTTTTGAGTCAGCCGTATACGGGCCGGAATTATATGCCGACTTTGTCTTTTGAGGAGTTGGTGGGGAAGATTTTGAGGTAGTTTATTTTTTCGCGGCGATGAATCTTATGGCTTTGGGGCGCAGGCTGAAACGGAAGGGTCCGTAGCCGAATAGCTCGCCATCTAGTTGCACGCGTATGGGGGCTTCTGTTTGAATACTCGCGGATTTGGCTTGGTAGTAATCTATTTTTTCTTCTCGCATGAATTTACCGCTGTAGAGGGTAGGCAGCACTCGGGCTATTTCAAGATTACTGAGGTCGTTGACGAGGGTGATGTCCAATAAGCCGTCATCAGGGATGGCTTCGGGGGCGATTTTCATGCCTCCGCCAAAGTATTTGCAGATGGCGGCGGTCATGGTAAAGATTTTGGTGTCTCCTTCTTTTTTCTCTTCGCTATGCTGGACGCCCGATACTTTATAGTGTACTAATGGCCTTTCAAAAGTGGTGAGTCCTTTTAGCAAATAGTAGTAGTAAGAAAAGCTGGAGAGTAGTCCTTTCGCGCTTCCTTTTTCCAGTAGATCACCCACATAGGCATCAAAGCCACAGCCAGCTACATTAACGAAGTAGCGCAATTGCTCTTGTCCGTTTTCGTGGTAGTGGCACAAGCCCACATCTTGTAAAAAGGTATCTCCGACTGTTATGGCCCGCATCACCTTGGCGAAGTCTTTCGGATAGTTGTGGGTTCTGGTCCAGTCGTTACCTGTGCCTATGGGGAAAAGTGCCAGGCAGATGTCGGTGCTTGCGCAAGCATCTTGAAACATGACGCCATTGACCACTTCGTGCAGGGTGCCGTCTCCACCGATGACGATGAAGTTACGTTCTCCTTCTTCGGCGAGTTCTTGTATTAAATGCCTAGCGTGATCCGGGCGGGCAGTGAAGGTATGGTCTACGGATAGCCCTGCCTCTTCGAACATTTTTTTGATTTTTTGCTCGAATACTTTAGCGGATTTCCCGTTCGCGGCTACGGGATTGACTATGGCGTGCCAATGATAGCGATTTTGATGGCTGGGCATAGTGGATGGGGGTGCAATTCAGGACTGTGGTAAAAAGGGCGACTACGAGGGTCGCCCCTACCCACATAGTTATTTTAGGACAAAACAGCCAATGCCTGCTCCAGATCGGCGATCAGGTCGTCGCCATCTTCTATGCCTACGCTTAGTCGGATGAGGGAATCTACGACGCCGGTTTTGATGCGTTCTTCCAATGGGATGGAAGCATGGGTCATCGTAGCAGGATGTCCGATCAGTGACTCTACGCCGCCTAGTGATTCCGCTAGGCTGAACAGTTTGGTTGCCGACATGACTTTGACGCCTGCTTCAAGGGTATCCACTTTTAAAGAGAAGGAAACCATACCTCCGTAGGCGCGCATTTGACGCTTGGCGATTTCGTGATTAGGGTGACTTTCAAAACCAGGCCAATTCACTTTAGAGACCATTGGGTGATCCGCTAGGAATCTTGCGATTCGCTCCGCATTTTCGCAATGGCGTTGTAGGCGGATGTGTAGCGTTTTGATGCCTCTTAAAGCCAAGAAGCAATCCATAGGTGCGGGTACTGCTCCTACTGCATTTTGTAAAAACTTGAGTTGAGTGTGCAGTTCTTCATCATTCAAGCAGATGGCCCCCATGATGGTATCAGAGTGACCGCCTAAGTATTTGGTGACCGAGTGTACTACTACATCCGCACCTTGGTCAATCGGGTTTTGGATGTAGGGAGAGGCGAAGGTATTATCTACTACGAAGGTGATGCCTTTCGCATTGGCGATCTTAGCCACGGCAGCAATATCAATGATGTTGAGCATGGGGTTGGAAGGCGTCTCCACCCAGATCATTTTGGTATTGTCATTCACATAGTCCGCGACAACAGATGCGTCGGTCATATCGATGAAGTGGAACTTCAGACCGTATTTCTCGAAGCCTTTTGTGAACAATCGGTAAGTACCTCCATATAGGTCGCTGCCGCAAACTATCTCATCTCCCGGAGACAGGGTACGGATCAAGGTGTCGGTAGCTGCTAAACCGCTGGCAAAGCAAACCCCGTATTTCGCATTCTCTAAGGCCGCCAAATTGTTTTGTAGCGCATCTCTTGTTGGGTTTTGCGTTCTTCCGTACTCATAACCTTGGTGTACGCCCGGAGCAGATTGCACATAGGTGGAGGTTTGGAAGATCGGGGTCATGATCGCACCTGTACTTGGATCAGGAGATATGCCCGCATGTATAGTTTTGGTACCGAATTTCATTCTTATCGTTTACTTGAAAATCAGACAATAATCAGATAGTTTTGAGGCTTCTGGCTAAATCATTTTTGTCTGGAAACTTAGTTTACGGTGTAATAAGTAACGCTTCAAAAATAACTTGTGCTTTTAACTTGCTCTTTTAGCCGTAGCCTGCGTTATGAAAAGCCTCATTTAGCCCTGCTATACCTCGTTTTTCATGCCTTGGCTACAACCAAAATAGCTGCGCTAAAATCAACAACTTATTTTTTCATCGTTACTAAGGCAAAAGACTTCTTGCTTAAGTCCGATGTATTGAGATCGCAAAGATAAGGATAAGTCGGCAGTCAAGAAGAGAGAGTAATCACAAGGATCGCCCCTACAATTCATTTTAGGGCACAATGACTTTCAATACTTTGGTTTCACCATTTTGGAAATGCACTTTTAGCAAGAACATCCCTCTATGAGCAGTATTCAATGCAAGAGGTACGAGCGATAAGGTATTTAGTTGGGTTTCTTGCTGTACAAGTCTGCCCTGCACATCAAAAATTTGATAGGCAGCGATCCGTTCTGTAGCGAATAACTGCCAGCTATTGGAGCTGCTGTCATAGTAGACATAAGCTGGTGCTGATGCTTCGGTTGCTGCTCTTTGCACACTTACACTGGCGGTTAATAAAATTGTCCCATCCATTCCTATCGCACGCAACTGATAGTAATTCTGTGTTGCTCCGTTCCAAGGCTGTGCATAGGTTTTAGTGATGAAGCCGCCTTGTTCTGAGTCCTCCACTTCTATTTGGCTTATAAGCTTAAATGCCCCCTGCTCATCCGCGATCATTAGTTCAAAATGATCAATGGGATTATCTGTAAATAAGGCCCAACTCAACTGATCGTGGGTGGCGGTGGTCGTAGCGTTAAACTCATGTAGCTCTATGGGCATACTGCTACAAATAACGGCTTGATCCACTAAGGTTTTTATTCCACAATCCGGATGCTGTATCTCTAGCAAGAATTGCCCATCCGCCTCTGCAAGTGGGATACTGATCAAAGTATCTTGTCCTTGTTCTAATTGCGCATTAATGGATCCCGAAAGGCTGTATATCTCCTCCTCTTGTATGCTAAACGGCCCTTCACTGATCGCGATATTGACCAAATACAGCTCCGCTTCCAAGTCGCAAAGCTCGCTGATCGTAAAGTCGTAATTATAAGGCTCAACAAATACGATAGGTCTTCCTATACTTAATTGAGCATCAGGGTGTGTCCAATCCGGCTCTCCGAATTCATTCGGAGGGGCGATCAACAAGGAAAAATAATAGGTGACATCGCTCTCTAATCCGCTTATCTCCTCTGCTGGAGGTAGAACAGCTTCCATTGAGCTATACAGCACTGTTCCTATATCCGTACCAGCTAAAGTATGCAGTACAAAACCCCTTACATTTTCTTCGCCCGAATAGGGTAGACAGTCTGGTGTACTGCTTATACTGTCTACCATACATACAAAAAGCGTATCAGTAGCCATCGCTGTCAGAAGAGCACAAAAAGTGCAGCTTGGGTCGGGGTCTAATAATAGCGTATCAGGTGCTTGTGGCAAGCAAGCCAACTCTTGAATGACCAGTGTATCCGGCGTCGTGCCATCCCCCTCCGCGGCATATAGGGTTTGAATTTGTTGCGCTTCGCAAATCGGTTCCACTATAGGTGGGCAATTGCTCAGGTTCAGGTTGTAGCCCATCGCATCGGGAAATACCCTTAGTCGTACAGAGGCATAAGGATAAGGTGTACATAGTTCCGTATCCAATTCCAGGTTTACGCCTCCGCCAGAAACAGGTACCAAGCCACCATATATCGCTTTTAAGTAGATATCGACCGTATCGCAAGCAACGGGCGGTGGCGGTTCGTAAAGAAAGTCCGCACCAAAACCAATGACTCGCATACCCTCTACAAATGCTCCGTTTTCAATCGGGGGTAGATCCTCGCCCGTAAAAACATCATCCGGTGTGAGCAGTTCCCCGTCGGGTCCAGCTTCAAAAGCCGCCATCCAGAACACCTCTGGTATGCTATAATGGTCACTTGGGTCACCCATTACACTTAATAAGACGTCATCATCTCCTTCACAAAATTCCACATCTGCTTCTGTAGCTGCTATCCAAACATCACAAACACATGTCTCACCGATCTCGCCCGCACAGGTGATCGACCAGTCGATGGGGTCCAATGCCTCCATACCGGCATCTGGCTGGGGGCAGTTCGGATGAGGGGAAAAGCTGATTAAATAACTACCATCATCGGGAATTGTGATGCTAAAAGAACAATCACTAAAAGCTGCTATCAATTCACTCAAAGTACCCGAGCTTTCTTCAAAGGCGTATAAGTAGGTATGAGGCTGCCAAGCTGTTGTTGCGGCACTCTCACAAAACTCAAAAGTATAACTCGCCCCCGCTGTTAAATCTGGTAATTGGAAGGTCGTATAAGGGGTGATAGCGGTACTTGGAATCAAAGCCTCGCTACAATCAAAGCCACAAGGCAATTCAAGCAGCTCTACAGTCGCTGGATCAAAGACTAAACAAGGTGGCGATAAATCCTCATCACTCGCACAAAGGTCTTCCTCTTGTAGATAAACGGTTTTACTAGTTGAAAGCAGCTCCCCATCAATCACCGCATTTACCGTCAATGCATAAGCACCACTTATCGCGGTATCCTCAAATTGGAAATACGTACTGGCTTCCTCTGGCTCACTTAGCAAAGCACCAGAGAGTGTCCAGTTTAAAGATTCAATACAACGATTGCTTTGGGCAATAGCCATTAGCTGCTCCCCTGAGCAAAGCAAGGTATCTTCCAATGCGATTTCAAGTATAGGCGCAACAGGATCCGCCAATACCTCCGGGCAAGACCAAGCTGCCGCATCTAATAAACAAACCCGATCAGGGTTCAAGTTGAAGGTCTCTCGCATGCGAAGAGCCTGCTCTCTGCTGAAATGTCTGAGGCAATCATCCGTGGAGAAATCCATGAAATTACTGCTGTCATCAAAACTACTGCAAGTGAATTTCGCAATTGGGCAATTAAAACTGGGGCTTTGTTGAGGAGGCGTATCAGCCAGCCCATCGCCATCCGCACAGCCTGCGGTGAAAGGATGCAGTAAATTGAAATAATGACCAATTTCATGAACAGCGGTACGCCCTTTATAGTAGGGTCCGGCAATAGTCGGAATCGCGGTTCCCGTATCATCTCCGAAAAACGGATGAGCGACCACTACTCCATCGGTAGCTGGATCCCCATCCGGAAATTGTGCATAACCCAGAATGCTTCCCTCATCTAAGCTGGGGGCTACCCAAATATTAAGGTATAAACAAGTTGGCCAAGGAGAAGTACCTCCCGTTTCCTCACTCTTTATGCTATTCGTAAATCTGGAAAAGCTGGTAGAATCCGTATAGGTTCTGGTAATGCCATCTGTGGCATTTCCCAAGGGATCCACACTGGCCAAATGAAAGCGCAACCCGGTACTATTCGTCAAAGTGCTTTCACGAAAAGGATAAGCAATAGGGGATAGATCCATATTCAAAGCCGAATAATCAGCATTCAAACGGTCGATCTGGCTGCTCACCTGTTCCGCACTAATATTATTGCCTGTAATGTTCCCGTCTGCTTGGTTGTGTAATATGTGTACGACCACCGGAATGACGATCTCCGAGAAACAACTGTCCTGCCCTGCTAAGCCTTCTGACAGGCTCGATACCGTATAAACATTTGCTTTGTTCAGTTGCAGGCCGCCTTTATACTGCTCGTGCATGCTCTGCGAAACACACCTATGAAATGCTGATTTTCCCGTCTCTTGCGCTTGGGCATCGAGGCTGATACCAGATAAGAGCAAGCAATAAAAACAGATGGCCATAGGACGCAACCAGCCGTAAAATCCTTGGAAGGATTGAAAAATGTGATCTTTGGAGGAGCGGCTACACATGAAATATCAATAGATGACAGGAAAGCAACCAAATGTTACGTAGCCCTAATTTACAAATTTCATCACATGAAACCCGATTTGTTTAAGTGCTATGCTTGTATAAACCGTCATATAGCAAACAAAAACGGGCGATGTACAATCAGTACATCGCCCGTTTTTTGAAAAATAATCCGTAGTCAGTGATCAAAATTTCACGCAGTGATCCATCACCTTACCATTCGATTTCATCATCTCGAACATATCGTAAACGATCTCTACTTTCTTTCCTCTTTCTTTTACATTCTCCACAGTACCCTTTGTCTTCACTTTTTTCACTTTGCCCGGTAAATTATACACCAATGTATAAGTAGGCTTGTTCATCATGTTCATCATCTCGCCCATGCCTTCGTCATCATCTCCTTCTCCGCCCATCAAACCAGATAAAGGATTCTCTCCACCTTCTGAAACCATTTCAGAAACGCGCTCAAATTTTGACCCTTTACGCTTGAATACCGTCGAGATACCCAAAGGTCCGTCACCACTATCAATGGCCATAGAACGGTTCAAGGCATCGATATTGGCAAAATCATAGCTCATCTTCATCACATACTCCTCATCACTATCACTACGCACATTGCTGATCCCTTTAATGCTAGAGTATTTCGATATCTCTTCTGGTGTCATCATCTTGCTGAAATCAAGCGAATCAGACATCTCTCCCTTTAAAGAATCCGGCATGAACATATTGAGCATACCCATCATCTCGCTCATGTCAAAAACGGTCGAGTAAGTACCCGATCCGTTGGACTTGAGCGTGATCTCTTCACGAACCTCGAAACAGCTCGTGCTCAATAAGGCGATCACAATAGCAACCACACTAACTAAATACTTCATTATTTGCGATTTAGGTTGAAAGTCAATTATAAAGGGGGGTGAAATACATTCAAATGCGAAGTAAAAATAATAAAAACCACCACTATCTAAGAGCATGTATCGATCAGTCCAATACATTCACTTGAAAGTCCACGGTATAATCCTCCGGTATCTTCGGCACACTTAGCCAAACATACTCACTCAAATCAGTCGTACAATCTCCACTCAAACTTACATCCAACTGATAAAAGTAGGTTTTGCTATCCGGGTCAGCCAAAATTTGATGGTAATAAGTCACCGCACAAGCTGTTGCCTGTACGTACTTTACTAATAAACTGCGTTGTTCAAAATCTATATAAGGCAAAGCAAAATCGGCACAATCATCCGGGTTCTCCAATAAAACCGCATTGTATTCAGCTGCTAATTCCATCACCAACTCATCTCCAGCAGGAGCCACACAATTCGCATTCAGGCGAAGCTCCTCTAAGCCCTCTATCGCTATTAAGCCACTACTGTCACAGGCACTCAAAAGCGCCATAGCTCCGACAAGCAGAACAAACAGGTGATTTTTGAAAGAATCAATCGAATAAAAAAAGTGCATCGCGGACCGTACATTCCAGAAAGCGGCTTATACCACACCACTTTCAATATCAATAAAAAATCGGAGGCCTTAAGTACCTATACAAAAATAATCGTTGCTTCTGACTTGCTTTTTTAGCTGTATCTTAAGCTATACGCTTACTTTTATCCAAGTACTTGAAACACAAAAATAGCGTATTGGCCGCAAAGGTGAATCTTAAAAAACAGCTATTGCGCATTAATTTCCTACTATTTTCGTAAAATGATGCGAATGAGGGTGCGTACCCGCAATAAAAAGGGGGGATTTCGCTGTCGTACAATAAATTATAGGTGCCGCACGGGAGACGCCCGTGTAGGGCGTCTGTACGACTTTTGCCCCTTTTTACTGCGGGTACCGGGCTATCCGTTAAATTCGCCACGCCCTAAGGCTTTTCGCTGGCAGGGCTAAAAATGGCTACCTCTGGGCCGCCTTTTTA
>JAHDGT010000168.1 GCA_020631675.1 Bacteroidota bacterium | reverse complement strand
CTCCCCATTTGTCCTGCCACAGAAGTGTTTTCTTTAGCTCTTCTGATCAAGTAAGGTATCACCTCTCTCACAGGGCCATAAGGCATATACTTAGCCACATTAAAACCAGCCGCCGCCAAGTTAAAAGAGATGTGATCACTCATACCCAATAGCTGACTAAAATAAATATGCGGGTGATCAGGAGAAATGCCCATTTCCAATACCTTATTCGCTAATCTCAGATTGCTCTCTTCATTGTGCGAAGCACAGCAAAAAGCAATGTCCTCAATATTGGATAAGCAGAAGTCAATGCCCGCATTAAAATCCCGATCGGTAGCCGCTTTATTTTCTTGGATGGGAGAGGGGTAGTCCTCTTCTTTGGCGTGCATTCTCTCTTTCTCCATATAGGCACCTCGCACCAGTTTTACCGCTAATTTAAAGTTGCCTTTTTGCGCAGTTTCAAAGCTCTTTTTCAAATAGGCTAAGCGGTCATGTCTGTACAGCTGAATGGTGTTGTACACAAGGGGAATTTCCTTATTGTAAATGGCCATCATTTCCATCACCAGCTCATCAATGGCATCTTGTATCCAGCTTTCTTCGGCATCAAAATAAACATAGACTTTCTTCTCTAAGCCTAATGAGCAAATGCTGTGTAAACGCTCGCGCAAACGGCGTAACTGGTTTTCATAAACACTGTCCAACTCCTCGCCCTTGCTCATCTTCATGAGTAGCTTAGAAGTGGAAATCGCACTGACCTTTACAGCGATCACACTCACATTTGATTCAATGTCAGCATACTTAATGGCTTGTCTAAGTTCATGCGTAGTGCGGTCAAAATCGTTTTCACTTTCCTTGCCTTCTACGCCATAATCCATTAAACTCTCTACCCCATATTCCCCTAACTTGGCAACGGTAGACTGAGATTCTTCTATGGTATCGCCACCGCAGAAATGCGCATAAATGGTTTCTCTGACAATAGGCGTAATAGGAAGGCGTAATTTAAAAGCCAATTGGGTCAATCTGGACCCTATCTGTACCAGTCCGTTAGACTGCATCATTTTGAACAGATAATAGGCTTTCTCTAAATCTTTATCCGATTTGCTGGCAAAGGCATTCTCGGTATTTTCAAAGCTGATCAGCGGCTTGGGTTCACTCATAATATAGGGCTAGCGCCCGTTTGCTTTTGAGCCTGCAATTTACACGCAAGTACTGAAATCACCAAGACGTAAATGATTTGTATTATGCGAACTTTTACATTTAGAAAACCGAATTTGTGTAGGGGAGGACCCATGTGTCCTCCCGCCTTGCCGCAAAAGAAACTATCTCAATCCAGCACATGATGCTGCAAAACCACCTTACGCCCAAAAAATAACTCCGCCGTTTCTTGAAAAGTAGTAGTGTGATCAGAAACTAAAAAACGGTGTGGCACATAGCTTTCTTCGACTATGGCTGAGGCAAGTAGATTTGCCGTTTTCAAGAGTTCTTCCACTTCCAATGCGATGGTGTGGGTCGCATCAAACAAGCGAACACCAGCACCGAAATGCTCGGCAATGCGATGACGGATGATGGGGTAGTGGGTACAAGCCAGTACAAAGCCGTCTATATCTTCAAAAAGCGGATCATTGAGATAATAGGTAAGGATCGCTTTAATGGCTGCTTCATCCCTATGCATGCCTTCTTCAATAATACTGGCTAAGGAAGGCGTTGCTTTTTCGCTGACTTTGATATGGGGTGCGATCAAGCTCAAGCGACCACTATATACTTCAGATCGAGTTGTTCTGGGGGTAGCGATCAAGCCTAAATGGGAAATATTAGAACGAGCTACTGTAGCCAGCACGGGGTCGGTCACATTCACGATCATCACCTGATCACCAAAGCGTTCTTGTAAACTATCATAAGCAACAGCCGATGCGGTATGGCAGGCAATAACGACCATCTTACAACCCTCACTCAAAAGAAAGGCAGTAATGCTGTGCGCATAGCCACGTATCGCCTCTGATGATTTATCACCATAGGGCAAATGGGCAATGTCGCCAAAGTAGAGCAGCTGCTCATTAGGCAGGTGTTCCGCGATGGCACGAGCTACGGTCAAACCGCCTACGCCTGAATCAAATACGCCTATGGGGGCTGATGGTGATGGTTGATGCTGGAATTTATTCATTGCTTATGGATACACGCTGAGTTTGATAGCGTTCGCAAAAGTAGACAATTGCTAACATCTCTGATTCCATTGGTCAATCTGTTAGTACAAACGGGATGTTGATGTATTCATTGATCGCTCTAAAGCGAATGAAATAGATACCACTGCTCAGCCTTTCCGTATCAATTTGTAGTTCGTAACTACCAGCTAGGTGGACTTGCCTTTGTAACGGAATAAGCACTAATTGCCCTTGTGCATTAAAGACCTCTGCACTGGCGTAGCTATCCAAAGGAATGTGATAAGAGAAATGTAATGCGCTGTTTTGAGAAACGGGATTCGGGTATACTCTTGCTCTTAACTGATCGCCCGTATAATTCGCATAATAGCTGCAATTGCCCCATAAATTTTCATCCAGCCATTCAAGGCGGTTTTGGATCCACTGTTTAGTCAGCTCTAACTCTCCTGTATAATCATCTGCTTGAAAAAAGTTGGGCCATACCTTAATGGGAAGTATGGGCCATTTATTGAAGTTCCGATCTATCGCAGCTCCTAAGGATGCCGCTTGTTGATCTAAATATTGAAAGACGGAGTCTGTATGTAAAAAGCGATGCCTATAATCCTGCCATTGGCATTGTAGTTGGTCAGAAAAATAAGGGTCGCTCAACAGTCTATCCCACCAAAAAGGAATATGGTAGTTGTTATTCGGACAGACGATATTATAGTCTTTTAAATAGCCAATGCTGTTTTGCACATCACAATCCCAGCCATTGCCGAAAGCCAGATTGAAATCCCATACCGGACCCATTTTTAATCGCCCGTCAATGCTATTCCGGTTCTTGTGTAAAAAGGTGCTCATACGGAGTCCATCCACATTATAGCTCAGCTCATTGCAAAGCAGATAGTCGATGAAGGAATCGGTATCTATCCAGCGCCTATACCCACTGAGGCTATCTGTGTAGTTCGGACTATTCAGTACGTTTTCAAATTGTGCCAGATATTCTTGCAAATAGGCGAGTTGTTCAGGCTGAAGGTCATCCGGTTTCGGATAAGCGCATTCAAAGCGAATGCTTTTTTCCGGATTGTGTGGGGCGGGATATTCGCTGACCCAAGTGCTGCCGGTTTCACCTGTTAGTTTGTCTATTTTTAGAATGTACCCACCAGTTAAATTGTCTCCAGAAATATCTTCTGGATCCGTTTTTTTTATGTCCAGTCGATTTTTGTCCCATTTAATGCGTTCCATCAAAAGATATAGCCCTTGATAGGTATCGTTGATGATCAGCTCTACATAAACACTTCTAGGGGCATAATTGCCCATTTTTCGGGCAATATGGTATAAGAGCGCATTGCGTTGAAGGCTTTTGTCACTGTAAGGACCGTACAGTATCCAGTCGTTTTCTTCGGGCAAACCAAGTAAAGAGACATTATTGTTTTCTCCGGTGTTGGTTTGTGTTTCTAAACTGAATGATTTTTTAGGGAAGCGAGTCTGCGATGAAGAACCCCGCATTTCAATGGAAATGCGACCATTGTATACATTGGCAGGGTCGCTAATGTGGGTCTCCGCATTTGAGCCAGCATGTATAATGCGCATTTGGGCGATCACCCTGGGGTCATCGGGTATGGGTTCATGATCATTGGTACTGATCTCAACGATGGGTAAATGGCTTTGCTGTAATAGGACCGGTTCTACGAACCAATCTGGATTAGCTTGATAAGATAAGCTGGAGTCGATGGGTGTGTTCAAGCCTGCGCACAGCCAAAAATTCGCACTGAGGTCGCTGCTACTGATCCCATCATTCAAAACTTGAACCGCAAGTGTGTTTTCACCCTCTTGCAGTAAGGATGCGAGGCGACTGCTCGGAATCAAATACTGCTCAGGCAGTGCGCCCCTGAATAAATGTGCCTCTCTTCGATAATCTATGCTGGCATCAAAATCAGCAAGGAAACCCACCTCTCCGATATTGGAACGGGCTATTTCCACACCATTGAGATAAGCGATGAAAGCATCATCATAATCCGCCCATAAAACGAGTGCTGCGATGTTTTCGATCTGCTGTATCTGGAATTCCTTTCTGATGTAGAGCGAGTAACAAGGGTCGATGGTCGTGCCATCATCCCCATCCCCGAAGCCAATGCCTCCTGGGGCTAATGACCAGCTGCTGTCCAATGTGAAATCTTGTAAATACCAATTATCGGCTGGGGCACTTTCGGCAGCTATGGCAGTGGCATAGTGCCATTCTTCTTGAGCATGAATGATGGTTTCCCAATGGTCAACATAAATCGCTTGCCCATAAAGCGAGCTGATACTTGCCCATAAAGCACAGTATATAAACAGTCGATGAAGTGTGTATGTAAAGTAATGATCGATCACTAAAAGACAAGTTCGCAATAAACTACCCTAAAATAAAAACACCCCCTCAGTAGAACAAATTGTTTTACCAAGAGGGTGTTATTAGAATTGTTTTTCGTTAAGGATTGCTTAGTTAGCCCCGGTCGTACTACCAGAAGAGCTCTCCGCCCCAGAGTCACCACTGTCTCCAGAATCACCGCTGTCCCCCGAGTCACCGCTATCACCATCACTTGAGCCAGTTCCTGCGGAATCACCACTATCACCGCTGTCGCCCGAGTCCCCACTATCACCATCGCTAGAGCCAGTTCCTGCGGAATCACCGCTATCACCGGAGTCCCCACTGTCACCATCACTTGAGCCAGTACCTGCGGAATCACCGCTGTCCCCAGAGTCACCATCGCTTGTACCAGTACCCGCGGAATCACCACTGTCACCGGAGTCGCCCGAATCGCCACTGTCACCCGTAGCACTTTCCGCACCTGTCGTGCTTTCTACACCTGTTAAAAATACGCCTTCTGATTCATCTGCTTCTTTAGAGATGGTCGTAGGATTATCTAATTGAAGATCGTTCACTTCCGGGCGTTCGCAAGAGGAGATGATTCCTGCTGCGATAAGTGCCACTGCGAATAAAGAAAGTAATCTTTTCATGGATATGATTGGTTATTTTGGTCAATGAAAATAGCAAAGGAAAACTAATATACGACTTCTATGGTGCATATAAGCAAGAAAGGGTTGCCTGTGGAGGTTAAAAAAGTATGTTGAGTCAGAGAGATTTTATTCCCCTGTATCTTTCTCATTACTTTCATTTGCACCAGTGCTAGTAAATACTTCCTCGTCATCTTCAGTTTCGGTATCATCATAACCAGAGGTGCTGACTACACCCGAGAACATTCGTTCATCATCATAATCCTCTTCGTAATCGTCTTCGTCTTCGTGTTCGTGTTCGTGCTCATCGGTAGTGCTTGTTTCCGATGAGGTGGACAAGTGTTGATTGCCCTTGGTGTTTTTGCTTTTGTCTTGAGTGTTGCCACAAGAAACCATGAATGCTATTCCTAATAAGCTAATTAAGAATAACGAGGCTGATCGAAACATGATCATTTTTTTATTTTAAACAAATAGACCACCTGCTTTCACGAGTTATTTTTTTATTCGGATATAAGGTGGATCTTAACATGCAATCCTTGATGCTACATGGATGGTAAAGGTTGCTTGACAGCCTAAGAAAATGTGATTTTTTTTTCGCGCAAGGGATAGGAGTGGTAATGAAGCCGCTGAATGCGCCCTGTTTGGCGGCATAAAAAGGCGGCCCAGAGGTAGCCATTTTTATGCCTGCCAAACAGCAGCAGGCAGCGGCTGAATTTGAACGGATAGCCCGGTACCCTGCCGCAGGCGGGTATGCGCCCCAACAAAAATCATCACTTACCACCTGTTGCTGCTTTTTTTTCAATAATGACATCCTTATACTGGTAAAAGCAGAAAAAACCGATCAGACAAAGAATCATGGCCGCAATAGCGGTAGCTCTTACTCCTAAGGGGTTTTCGGTGCTTCTGCCGAGTAGTAAAAGAGAAGGGAAAATGAGGTTCGCGCCCGAGATGCCGAGTTTGGTCATAAAGCCTCTTACAGCGAAGTACATACCCGATTTGTAATCACCGGTACGTTGCCCTTCCAAGTCTACAATATCCGCGATGATGGCATTGGGCAGTATGCTGAAAACAGCCAATGGAAAGATGCCCAAAAAGGCGACCATACCCAATTGAACGCTTCCTGTAAATGGTAGTTTTCCTAAGAAATAGGTGAGTCCGAACAATGCGCTAAAAGATAAAAAAGCGGCCAGCATCAGTGGGCGTTTACCGTGTTTGCGAGCTAGTACGTTTATTGGAATGTAGACTAAAAAACTACCGCCTAACATAGCGGGTAAAAAGATGGATGCCCAAGATTTCTCCATGTTCAGCAAGACGGTGATGTAGTAAACGATACCCATCTGTATGAAAGTGAGCGAAAACCAATACATGAGGTCACTGATCATGAACCAAGTGAAGTTGCGGTTCTGAAAGACCTCGCGAATGGCGGTCCAAGTATCTAATTTTGAATTGCTGGCAATACAGTACTTTTTCTCATCTACGAATATGACGGGCAATGCCATCAGAATGGCGGCTAGGGCGGCGAAGGTCGCGATCACCATTTGAAAAGCAAAGGTGGAATCCCAGCCGAAACTACTTTCATAAAAGGGTTGAAGTGCGAATGCGGTACTTCCGATCCCGAATCCTAAAGCGAAAGTTACAGAGAGGATAGTGCTTAGTGTAAGTCTTTGGGATGTATTATGCGCCAACTCGCTGATCAAAGCCGTATAGGGGGTGAAGTACATGGTCATGAAGAAGTAGAACACCAAAGCACAAAAGCAAAGCCAGAGAATGTTTAGTGGACTATTAGCAGCTACAATGGGAAAGAAAATCAAAAAGGAGAAAAGAGCGGCAGGCAGAAAGGAGATGGCGAGATAAGTTCTTCGTCTTCCGAACTTTGCAGTAGAGCGGTCAGTCCAGCCCGCGATAAGCGGATCCGTTATCGCATCAAAAAAACGTCCTCCGAAAGCGATCAGACCAATGATGGTCAGACCAGCAAATAAATTACCCTGAAAGAAAAAATCGGGAAAGACGGCCTCACTAGCTTGCTCTGGGGGTAAATAGAAGTAATTCAGTAGGTTAGCTGTGCCAAAGAGTGCTACGGACCAACCTGTTTGCCCTAGGGCGTACATGATCAATATCCATAATGGCGCACTTTGTACTTGTTGATTATCATTCATGATTATAGTTTGTGAGGACTGTTCTTAAAATAGCTTGCTGCGGTAAAAGATAAAAATAGTAAATTAGCGCAGTTCTAGACGTAGAATATTTCTTCGAGAAATAAATCAGAATAGAGTCGCCCACCTTTCCCCACTAGCTTAAAAATTGTATCTACCCTCAACGATCTAATTCTTGCTATTAGCATGAGAAACCCTATTACGCTTCAAACATTAACATTACCTAAGTTATTGTTGCTGATGCTGCTATTGATTTCAGGTACTTGCTGCTTGGATACTGTTTGCTATGCTCAATCCGAAAATCCGTATGTAGGCAGCCGCCAATATTTTGACATCTCGGGTACTTGGGTCAATGAAGGCACGGGAAAAACTCGTGTGGCCAAAATGGACATTAATAAGACGATCGTGAATACCTACAGGATCGTTACTTATTATGCTTTATTTGGCGGTGCTCCTAAAGCTATTGGAGGGGAGCAGCCATTGGTCTTGTCCGAAGAAGATGTTGCCTATAGAGCAACCGTGAATCAATCCACCATTATGGTTTATCCTTTCCGCATCAACGGTATGGATAAATTAGCCTGTTACTCCTTAGTGATCGATCCGGATGGTAGAACCTTGTCTGGAAAGACCTTGGATATTATGGTCAGAGAGCAAAACGCCAGCTCTGCTATTGGTCCGTCGATGCAGTCTTATGAGATGGCAGGCTATTGGGTGAATGAATGGGAAGACAATATGAATATCTCACGCTTACAAGTGCGTCAAGATGATGGAGAGGTCTTAGTAGAGCCCTTCCGAATCGTGAGTAATAAGCATCGTAGCTTAGGGGAGCACAGTTTAGGAAAAGCACAGGAAGATGGTACACAGGTTCTGGATTTTGCTATGAATAGCGTTGATGCGACCATGTTCATTCGACCGGTTCGAGATGAGTCCTACAGATTATTGGGCTTGGATGTGATCGTGGAAGAGATTTTTGAAGACGGTATTCCTAAGAAGATCTATCGCCAATTTTTTGTTCCTGATCCAGAAGCACAATCGAAGCTGGCATTTGAAGCTAAGTTGCGGGATCTAGAGGGGAAGTGGCTGAATCTGGATCCTACTAGCCCGACACACAGCTTGGAAATTTATGATAGCGACTTAGAGATATTCGCCAAGTGTGACGACCCCAATCCTACAAAATGCCCAAGGAAAGTAATGAGCTTGGGTAGAGAATTATTAGTGAATATGGGCAATGGCTTCATAGGTTATACCGCCGAGGCCGTAACCGCGGTTCGTACTACTGAAATAGATACCGATTTAGACATGAATCAGGCAGGTGAAAAGCCCAAAGTGATCGCCTTGAACATCTTGAAAGAAGACAAGGGTGGTACTCGCCCGCCGGTTTACCAAACAGAAATATTCATTAGAAAAGGGGTTACTATTTCTCCTGATCTCTACGAGTAAGCTAGTTCTTATAATGGCGCGTGCCCGCAATAAAAAGCTGTTCTGCCTCGTCGGGAAATCCTGTAGAGAAAATTCATGAATTTTCTCTACGACAAGGTTTCGGGTCTGAGAAAAAAACAGCTTTTTACTGCGTCCACCGGGCTATCCGTTCCAATTCGGCAGCCGCTTGCTGCTTCGCTGGCAGGCATAAAAATGGCTACCTCTGGGCCGCCTTTTTATGCC